>DFBD01000099.1:0-10735 GCA_002367255.1 Rhodobacterales bacterium UBA3089
ATGGCCTATCTGGATCGGGGTAGGGATGCGATGTATCCTGCTTAACTATTCGTTAAAGTTCACTCGATCGACAATCTTCAACGCAATGGGGCGCAGCTTCGCGATATCCACCAGCGGCATCGAATCCGGCGTGAAATCCCCCCAGCTTTGAACCAATTCACTTGGCTTGGCGCTTTCCAGCAGCGGGTATTCGAAGTTCAGCTCGGCGTACATGGCTTGCGCGGCTTCCGAGGTCAGGAACTCCATCAGTCGTAGCGTGTCTTCCTCGTTATGCGCGGATTTAGTCATCGCCATGCCCGAAAGGTTAACGTGAACACCGCTGTCCCCCAAAATCGGGAACTGAATGGTCACGCTGTTCGCCCAGGCCTGTTGTTCTTCGTTCTGAAGCATCGCGCCCATGTAATAGGTGTTGCCAATCGCAATATCACAAACGCCAGCCCAGATTGCCTTGACCTGCGCGCGGTCATTGCCTTGCGGCTTACGGGCGAGGTTGGCCTTCAACCCCGTTAACCATTCCTCGGCCGCTTCCTCGCCGTGGTGGGCGACAACTGCGGAAAGCAATCCAACATTATAATTATGCGAGCCCGAACGTGTGCAAATCCGGCCTTCCCATTTCGGGTCGGTCAAATCCTCATATGTGGTAACTTCGCCAGCCGCCACACGTTCAACCGAGGCGTAAATCACCCGCGCTCGCGATGTCAGGCCAAACCAGTTGCCGTCCGGGTCGCGGAAGGTCGCCGGAATGTTGGCGTTAATAACGTCCGAGGTCACAGCTTGCGTAACGCCAGCTTCAACAACCGCGTTCAGGTTCGAGATATCCGTGGTCAAAACCAAATCCGCAGGGGAGCGATCCCCCTCCGCCTTAAGGCGTTCAATCAGCCCGTCCTTGATAAATACGATGTTTGTCTTAATGCCTGTTTCGGCGGTAAAGGCCTCCAATATAGGGTTAATAAGTTGCGGTTCGCGCGAGGAATATATGTTCACTTCGGCGATCGCAGGGGCGGCGATGGCGGTGGCGGTTAATATGGCGGCAATTCGTTTAAGCATCGTTAACTCCAGTTTGATTTGTTGAACCGGATTACCCGACTAAAATAGTCAGGTCAATAGGTGACTAAAAAAATCAGGAAAGCTTTTCTTGCCGCTTTACCTCATCCCAAAGTGCATCCATTTCTTCAAGATTCGACTCTTCAGGTGTCTTGCCCTTAGCCTTCAAAAGGTCTTCCACCCCGTTGAAACGACGTGTAAATTTAGCATTGGCTGACCGAAGGATAGCCTCCGGTTCAATGTCCAGATGTCGCGCCAAATTGGCCATGACAAACAGCAAATCTCCGAACTCTTCGGCTATTTCCTCTTTACCCAAACTATCTCGCGCCTCAACCAATTCGCCCGCTTCTTCGACAATCTTATCCAGAACCATCGAGGTTTCAGGCCAGTCAAACCCGACTCGCGCCGCTCGATTCTGCAATTTCACCGCCCGTGTTAACGCGGGCAGCCCTGCCGCAACCCCGTCGAGCGCACTTACCACCGTAGCGGCCCCGCGCTCCGCCGCTTTGATCTGCTCCCAATCCGCAACCTGTTGCGCTGCCGATTTATCCCGACTGTCATCGCCAAAAACATGCGGGTGGCGACGATACATTTTCGCCGAAATCGAATCCACCACGTCGTCAAAGCCAAACAACCCGGCCTCCTGCGCCATTTGCGAATGGTAAACGACCTGCAACAACAGGTCACCCAGCTCGTCGCGCAACTCGCCCATTTCGCCGCGCTCAATGGCGTCGGCTACTTCATATGCCTCCTCGATCGTGTAGGGCGCGATGGAGGCGAAATCCTGTTCGATATCCCACGGACATCCCGTTTCAGGGTCACGCAACCGCCGCATGATTTCCATCAACCGCGCTAATCCTGCCTTTTCGTCGTTAACCAATTTGTCAGATTCGTCCATCGGCAGCGGCAAAGCCATCTTATCCGTCATTCTTTACTCCGAGGTTAACGCGCAAGGTTTCTAGGCCGTGGAAATGATAACGGTCTGCATAAACGGGCGCCTCGGCCAGTTTCATATCCGGATATTTCGCGAATAAAATCGACAAAGCAACGGCCATTTCCAACTTCGCCAACGGTGTGCCGATGCAAAAATGCAGGCCAGCCCCGAATGAGAGGTTCCCAATCCCGCCGCGTTCCGCATCAAGATCCATAGGGCAAGCGAACTTGTCAGAGTCATGGTTCGCGCCCGCCAGCATCAAGCCAACCACGTCACCGGTTTTGAAGTCATGCCCAAATGCGGTCATGTCCTGCATGGCGTAGCGCGTAAACATGTGCAATGGCGGATCAAATCGCAGGGTCTCCTCAACCATTTTAACCGTGTCTTCAGGCGTTCCAAAATGCTTCGTGGGGCGCGTACTACCTTCCAACAACGCTTTGATACCATTGGCAAGCCCGTGAACGGTCGCCTCGTGCCCTGCGTTAAGAAGCAGTATACAGGTGGTGACCAGCTCGTCAGTTGAAAGCTTCTCGCCCGCATCATTTGCGGCGATCAGATGCGTTATCAGATCATCGCGCGGCTCTCCACGCCGTGCCTCGACATATTCGCGAATAAATGCCGAAAACTCCTGCGTTGCCTTTACCGCGGCATCCTCTACCGCACGATCGCGACGTACCTGATACATGGCGACCATGTCATGGGACCACGCCAGCAACTGATCCCCCATATCCTCGGGCACCCCCAAAAGGCGCGAAATAATGATAATAGGTATCTTCTCGCAAAACGCAGGTAATAAATCGACTTCTTCTTTGGGAAAATACTCAATCAACTCATAGGTTAGCGCCTCGATTTGGGGTTCAAGCGCGGCAATGCGTTTATTGGTAAATGCGCGCACCAGCAAACCACGCAAACGCGTGTGGGTTGGTGGTTCCAACTCCAGCAGTGAATGCTTTTCCAGATCGTAAAAGGGCTTCAGGTGCGTGGGGTGAACAGGCTGAAACCCTTCAGGTGCTTCACGGCCAAACCGCCGGTCCCGCAGGATTGCGTTAACGGTTTTATGTTCGAGCGAACATAGAAAACCGTATTCCTCCCAACGAAACATCGGCCCTGCGTCCCGTACGCTATCGTAAAACGGATAGGGGTTTTGTACGAAATCCGGGTCGCGCGGGTCTTGGTGGAAAGTCTTTATCATTCGGCCCGCTCCAACGCTTGCTCCAGATCTGCTATCAAATCGTTAACGTCCTCGATGCCGATTGAAAGCCGGATAAGGTTGTCAGTAACGATGGAGTGCGGCCCCTCGTTCGTTTTGCGATGCTCGATCAAGCTTTCGACCCCGCCAAGCGAGGTGGCAGGCACGAACACTTGCGTGAACCGCGAAACATCAATCGCTTGCGCCATACCGCCCTTGATCAGGATCGACATCATGCCGCCAAAGCCGCCCGTCATTTGCCTTTTGGCGATCTCGTGACCGGGGTGCGAGGGCAGGCCGGGGTAAAGAACAGCATCAATCAGCTTATGCCCCTGAAAATGCTGCGCGATAGCCAACGCGTTGGCCGAGGCCCGATCATAACGCAGGTATAAGGTCCGCAAGCCACGGATTAACAACCATGCCTCGAATCCAGCCATAACGCTGCCTTGCAGGGTGCGTATTTCCTCAATCTCCTCCCAAAGCGCATCTACGTTGCCAGTCGTTAACACTCCGCCGGTCATGTCGGAGTGGCCGTTCAGGTATTTGGTGGCGGAATGGAAAACAATGTCCGCCCCAAGTGCCAGCGCCTGTGTGGTACTTGGCGGCGAGGCGGTGCAATCAACGGCAAGGATCGCGCCAGCGGCGTGGGCAATTTCGGCGGCCTCGGTGATGTCGATGATATCCCAGTTAGGGTTGGTCGGCGTTTCGACCCAGACGATACGTGTCTGGCCTGTCCGCACCGCGTTTCCCAATGCCGCAGGGTCAGTTTGATCAAAAAACGTAGCCTCGATCCCGCGTTTTTGGGTCAAACGGTGAATCCAGGTCATGCCCGCGTGATACATGATCTGCGGGGCGACAACGTGGTCGCCTGACTCAAGGGTTTCTAACAAGGTAACGACGGCGGCCATACCCGAGGCAAACAGCAACGATTCAGCGCCGCCCTCAAGGTTGGCCAATACGGCCTCTGCATGTTTGACGGTTTGACCACCGCTGCGCCCATATATGTAGGATTGCCTTGGGTCATAGTTTTCGTCGCGGGCATAGGTGCTCGACAGATCGATCATCGGGCTGATAGCGCCGGTTTTCTCGTCAATCATATGCAAGGCTTGTACTGCCCTTGTGGCGGGCGACAAGTTTAGCTGTCTGGGTGGTTTTTGCATTCGGGGAATCCTGTTGTTATTTATCGCTGATACTGCGACCGAACGATCAGGATGACAAGCCTGACGGCTTGACGCCTTATCAAGGACAGGTGATACCGGATTAAACCTCGTACCGGAGCTTTGTGTTGAAACGAGCCATAATAGCCCTGTTGATCGCCGTACTGGCAACGCCTTTGCTTTGGGGGGTGTGGCAGTGGTCGTATAAAGAGGCGCTCGACCAGCTCGAAGTTCGCGGGCAGGGCAATCTTGCTTTGGCGTCGGATAGGCTGGTTATCCAGTTCGAACGCTACCGCCAACTGCCTGTGGTGTTAAGCGATAATCCGGTGTTAACCAGTGCTGCCATTCGTAACCCGAATGAATCCTTTCAGGATATTAGTATTTTTCTGGAACGTATGGCGGATGTGACGGGAGCGTCAGATATTCTGTTGCTTGATCGGTCCGGGACGACACTTGCGGCAGCTAATTGGCGTGAAGATAGTTTTATCGGAGTGAATTTCGCCTCGCGACCGGATTTCGTTCGGGCAATGAACGGGGCGTTGGGGTTTTTCCATTCGCAAGAAAATGCGGGGGACCCGCGCGGGTTCTATTTTACCACCGCCTTGCGGGATGATGCTGGCGCAATTGCCGGTGGGGTTTCGATAAAGGTTGATCTGGAAGCGTTGGAGGTTGAATGGCGCGGAGACCCGGAAATAATCTTTTTCACCGATGCGAACGGCGTAATATTTATTGCCAACCGGCAATCTTTGCTGCTTCGGGTGCATGGTGATTACGACGGGCTGATTTCCAATCAAGTCGAGAGCCGACGGTACGTTCGCACGCAACTTCAGCCGATGTTCCCTTTCATAGCGGATGAAAAATTCGATAGGGTTCGGTGGGTTCAAAGTGGGGATAGTGAAATCCCTGCACGCGCGCTTTATCTTGAAACGCCTTTGCCTGTAATCGGGATGACTGGAAAAACCCTGATGGATTTAAGTATTGTCGAGGAAGAGGCGCAGCTGCGGACTGTATTGGCCGCAGCATTTCTGGCGATGCTTGCGTTGGTGATTATGAACTTGCTGCAACGTCGGCGAACTTTGGCGGACCGTCTGGAGATCGAAGAACAAGCCAAGGCCGAATTGGAGGTGCGGGTTGCAAAACGCACGGCGCAGCTGCAATCGGCGAATGATAGTCTGGTGCAGGCGGGCAAACTGGCGGCGCTGGGGACGATGTCGGCCGGTATCAGCCACGAGCTGAATCAGCCGTTGGCCGCGATCCAGTCGTATGCGGAAAACGCGGTGATTTTGCTGGAACGCGAACGCGCGGACGAGGCCAGCAAGAACCTTAACCAGATTTCCAGTCTGGCGGGGCGGATGGGGCGGATTATTCGGAACCTTCGGGCGTTCGCGCGCAAGGAAGGCGAACCTGCGACGCAAGTGGATTTGGTCAAAGTGGTCGAGGATACGCTGGAGTTGGCAGGTATCCGATTGCGCGAAAAGAATGTGGTTGTGCATTGGGTAAAACCTGCAACGCCTGTATTGGTTAACGGCGGTGGCGTGCGCTTGCAGCAGGTGGTGTTGAACCTTATTTCCAACGCGATTGATGCGATGGAAGGGCAGGCGGATCCGCAAATCTGGATCGATATCTCATGCAATGGTGCGGTTTTCTTAAGGGTGCGCGACAACGGCCCCGGGCTGGAAGACAAGGACAAGATATTCGAGCCTTTCTACACCACAAAACCGGTGGGCGAGGGCGACGGTATGGGGTTGGGGCTGTCCATTTCTTACGGAATCGTGCAAAGTTTCGGTGGGCAAATCGTGGGTGAAAACCACGAAGACGGCGGGGCGGTGTTTCGCATAGAATTAACGCCAGCGGAGGCGGCATGAAGACAGTTCTTCTGGTAGACGACGATAAAGCGGTGCGCGAGGCGTTGGGGCAGACGCTCGATCTGGCGGGGTTTGATGTGACCTTGGCGGCCTCGTTTATCGAGGCGACGGATCATATTTCCCCCGATTTTCGCGGCGTGGTGATTTCCGACGTGCGGATGCCTGGCAAGGACGGTTTGGCGCTGCTTGATCGCTGCGCTGCGATTGACCCTGACATTCCGTTTGTCTTGCTAACGGGCGAGGGGGATATCCCGATGGCCGTGCAGGCGGTAAATCAAGGGGCGCTCAATTTTCTTGAAAAACCTTGCCCACCAAAACGCCTGATAGAGGTGGCTGCGAAGGCTTGTTCTGCGCGCGAAATGGTTATGGAAAACAGAGCCTTGCGTCGGAAACTGACGCGGGAGGATGCAGCCTCAAGGCTGATTCTGGGGCGCTCGGAGGCGACGTCAAAATTGCGAGGTCAGTTACGGACGGTTGCCGCAACAGGAACTGATTTGCTGATCACCGGCGAGACGGGCGTCGGTAAAGAGTTGGCGGCCCGCGTGGTGCATGCACTTTCCGGTACAAACGGCGAATTCGTGGCGGTGAACTGCGGGATGCTGACGGCGGATTTAACCCGAAGAACCCTGTTTGGAGATAGCAATCCTGGCGCTTTCGAGCGGGCCGAGGGCGGGACGCTGTTTCTGGACGAGGTAGGCTCGATGCCACTGGACCAGCAAGTCAGCTTGTTGCGAGTCTTGCAGGACCGTGTGATTGAATGCGCGAACGGTGAACGGTTGCGTCTGGATTGCCGTGTGATTGCTGCGACCAAGGAAGACCTGACGAGGATGCTGGAAGCGGGTGCTTTTCGAGAGGATTTATTTTTCCGTCTCGATGTGGCGCGTATAAAGGTTGCACCGTTGCGCGAACGGATCGAGGATGTGGGGGGCATGTTCCGTGTTTTCCTGTCCGAGGCGCGTGGGCGCATGGGACTGCCCCCGTTGGAGATGGACGAGGATAGTTTTGCAGAGCTGTTCGCACGCCAATGGCCGGGCAATGTACGGGAATTGCAAAACCATGCGGACCGTTTGGCCATGGGGTTGGCGGGGCAGGAGGTAGGCCTGCCAAGGGGATTGAACGCGCAGATGGACCGGATTGAAAAGCAGATTATTCGGGACTGCCTGAAACGCACTAAGGGGCAGGTGACGCTGGCTTGCGAGGAGCTGCAAATACCGCGCAAGACTTTGTATGATCGCATGAAGCGGCATGCGATTGTGCCCGAGGTCTTTCGTAACGAATGATTCTACGAAAGTGTGTGAATTTTGTGACGGTCCTGTGTTCGGATGTGCGGGAATTCGCACAGGTTTTATAGGTGTCCCGATGGGGCCTTTAAGATATCCCTGTAATTCAATGATAATAATGAGTATTTTTACAAAGAAGAAATTTGGTGATTTTGGTTTTACCTGTGAGCCGTGTCTGATTTGATACCCTCAATGCCACGGGTCCCCGTGGCTGTGTAACGCTATGGGAGGAATATCATGCGTTTTCTTACTGCTGCTGCGATCATCGCGGCCTCTAGCTTCAGTGCCAATGCTGCACTGGCAAATTGTGATGCGGGCGAGATTGTTATCAAGTTCGCACACGTAACCAACACCGACCGTCACCCTAAAGGCATCGCGGCAACGCTGCTGGCCGAGCGCGTGAACGAAGAAATGAACGGCGTTGCTTGTATGGAAGTGTTCCCGAACTCGACACTTTATAATGACAACCAGGTTCTGGAAGCCATGTTGCAGGGCGACGTTCAGCTGGCCGCGCCTTCGCTTTCGAAATTCGAAGCGTTTACCAAGCAGTTCCGCATTTTCGATTTGCCATTCATGTTTAAGAACATTGACGCCGTGAACGAATTCCAGCTGTCGGCTGCTGGTCAGTCGATGCAAGATAGCATGCAACGTCGTGGTCTTCAGGGCCTTGCGTTCTGGCATAACGGCATGAAAAACATGTCTGCTAATGTTCCATTGATATTGCCAACAGATGCAAACGGTCTGAAATTCCGTGTTCAGGCGTCTGACGTTCTGAAAGCGCAGATGGCGGCAATCGGTGGTTCGCCACAGCCGATGGCTTTCTCGGAAGTTTACGGTGCGTTGCAAACCGGCGTTGTTGATGGGCAGGAAAACACATGGTCCAACATTTATGGCAAGAAGTTCTTCGAGGTTCAGGATGGCTCGACTGCGACTAACCACGGTATCATCGATTACCTTCTGGTGACCTCGACTGAATGGCTTGACGGTCTGGACGCTGATGTACGTGACCAGTTCATGACAATCGTTCGAGAAGTTACTGAAACACGTAACGCTGAATCTACACGTATTAACGCCGAAGCACGTGCCGCGATTGAAGCTGCCGGTGGTGTTGTTCGTGACCTGACACCTGAACAGCGTCAGGCCTGGGTTGATGCGATGATGCCTGTTTGGGATCAGTTTGAGGGTGATGTGGGCGCAGAGAACATTGCGGCCGCGCAAGCGATTAACGCCAACCACTAAGACTATATTCTCCGGCCTGCGCAATGTGGGCCGGAGTTTTTCTGAAAGGGGGACCTCATGAGCCAGCAATCAAAAATCGGCCACGTGATAAATGAAATCGAGGAGACGGCGATAGCTATAATCCTTGGTCTGATGACGCTCATCACATTTGTTAATGTTGTGCTTCGGTACGGTTTCAATACCGGTCTGATCTGGGGGCTTGAGGTTACACTGTTCTTATTCGCATGGCTTGTTTTGCTTGGCATGAGCTATGCTGTGAAAATTACGGCGCATTTGGGGGTGGACGCGGTTATTAACCTGTTTGCCCCAAAGACGCGCAAGGTTTTGGCGATGATCGCCGTAAGTCTGTGCATTGTTTACGCATTATTATTGTTTAAAGGCGCGTGGGATTACTGGGCGAATTTCGCCAACCTGCCGCAAACGGATGGACGTTGGTTTCCCACGGGGTTTCAGGACAAGTTCCTTGGCCGTGCATGGTATGAAACCAACGATATCCCTGTTCCCGAGTGGTTGCGCTTCATTGAAGGCTGGATGAACGAGGGCGAGGAATACGAAAAGCTGCCGCGCTTCATTCCTTATGCGATCCTGCCGATTGGTATGGGATTGCTGTTGTTCCGCTTTATTCAGGCAGCAGTTCATTTGGCGACGGGGCGACAAACCAGCCTGATCGTTAGCCACGAAGCCGAAGATGCGGTGCGCGAAGTTGCGGCCAAACGCGATGCGGAGACTTAGATCATGGATGTTGTAGTTCTATTTGTACTGGTCATCGGATTCATGCTGATCGGTGTGCCTATTGCGGTTTCGCTGGGGCTTAGTTCCATTCTGTTCCTACTGGTGATGTCTGATACGTCGCTAGCGTCGGTTGCGCAGACGATTTTCCAGGCGATGGCGGGGCATTATACTTTGCTGGCGATTCCGTTCTTCATTCTGGCGTCCTCGTTCATGTCTACGGGGGGGGTGGCGAAGCGGATCATCCGGTTCTCGATTGCGCTGGTGGGGCATTTGCACGGCGGTATGGCGATTGCGGGCGTGGTTGCTTGTATGCTGTTCGCGGCTTTGTCCGGTTCCTCACCCGCCACGGTGGTGGCGATTGGTACGGTTGTGATCGCAGGGATGCAGCAGGTCGGCTATTCCAAAGAGTTCGGGGCGGGGATTATCGCGGTTGCCGGAACGCTCGGGATATTGATTCCACCATCGATTGTGATGGTGGTCTATGCCTCGGCGACGGATGTGTCCGTTGGACGGATGTTCCTTGCGGGGGTTATTCCGGGGCTGTTGGCTGGCAGTATGTTGATGGTTGCGATTTACGTTTGGGCGCGGGTCAAGAACCTGCCTAAAGGCGAATGGCTTGGCTGGGGCGAGGTTCTTAGGTCTGCGCGTGATGCGGCTTGGGGCTTGTTCCTGATGGTCATTATTCTGGGCGGTATTTACGGCGGTATCTTCACACCGACCGAGGCGGCGGCGGTGGCGGCGGTCTATGCCTTCCTGATTTCGGTGTTCGTATATCGTGACATGGGGCCGTTGGCTGCCAAAGACGGTGGCGCGCCTGTTTCCCTGTTGAAAAAGCCTTGGGCGCTGGTTACCGCATGGGTTCATAAAGACACCAAGGATACGCTGTTTGATGCAGGTAAGCTGACGGTGACGCTGTTGTTTATCATCGCCAACGCACTGATCCTGAAACATGTTTTGACCGAAGAACAAATCCCGCAGCAAATCGCGGGGGCTATGCTGGACGCTGGTTTCGGTATTATTATGTTCCTGATTATTGTGAATGTTATTCTGCTGGTCGGTGGGCAATTCATGGAGCCCTCGGGCCTGATCGTTATCGTCGCCCCGCTGGTGTTCCCGATCGCGATCGAGCTGGGCGTTGACCCGATTCACCTTGGGATCATCATGGTGGTGAACATGGAGATCGGCATGATAACGCCGCCTGTGGGGTTGAACCTGTTCGTGACCTCGGGCGTGGCGGGGATGCCGATGATGAACGTGGTGAAGGCCGCGTTGCCATGGTTGGCGATCCTGTTCGT
>DFBD01000099.1:10798-11894 GCA_002367255.1 Rhodobacterales bacterium UBA3089
TAGGGCACAAAAAATAGGGCGTTCGGGGAAACCCGCGCCTTATTTGTGCGAATTCTCGGGAGGTTCTGCCGTTGAACCGGGTCTGATCTGTCGGGGTGGACAGGTCGATATATAGCGGAGCTATCGCGCTTTGCGGCTCAACACCAAGCTGGCGTCGCCAATTGCTAGTCTGACGACCCAATGAGCGGGTAGTCCGTTAGAATTGCATAACAGTTTGCACAAGCGCGATACCCCAATGAACGTTTTAAGTCCTGCTCGGCAAGGATGGTTATACAACTAAATGGTAAATATACCGTTAAGCGCGACCGCCGAGCGTAGCGAGGCTTGGCCCAACGGTAAAATGGGTGCCCGAAGGGCGGTCTTTTACAGGCGGGAGCGCTCCCGCCTGTTGTTGGCATTATTGCTGGCGCAACAAGCCGCCGCCCGTTGGGGGTGGCCTCGCTACGCTCGGCGTGTGTGCCTAGTCTGTACCGCGATAGGGTTCGACATATTGTAGTGCCATGTCCCACGGGAAGAAAATCCATGTGTCTTGGGAAACCTCGGTGATGAACGTGTCCGTCATCGGGCGGCCTTCGGGTTTGGCGTAAACCGTTGCGATGTGGGCTTTGGGAAATAGGTCTCTGACAACCTTCAGCGTTTTGCCTGTGTCCACCAGATCATCGACAATCAAAACACCTTCGCCTTTGCCCATCAATTCCATGTCAGGAGATTTCAGCACGACTGCTTCGGATTGTTTTTGATGGTCATAGGATTTGATGCTGATGGTGTCGACCGTGCGGATATCCAGCTCGCGCGCAACGATCATTGCCGGCGCAAGGCCGCCGCGCGTGATTGCGATGACGGCTCTCCATGCGCCGTCTTCGGGGCCTTTGCCGTCCAGACGCCACGCAAGGGCGCGGCTGTCGCGGTGGATTTGATCCCAGCTGATGTGGAAACCTTTTTCGTGTGGTAATTTATCAGTCATTATTTGCGCCCCGTTACTACGTCGATATCCGGTGCATTTTCGGCCTTCATACCAACGACATGATACCCCGCGTCCACGTGATGGTTCTCGCCTGTTACGCCGGACGAGAGGTCAGACAGCAGATACATCGCC
>DFBD01000022.1:0-1677 GCA_002367255.1 Rhodobacterales bacterium UBA3089
AGGTTGGCGAGTTTTAGGTTAGTCATCGTCGTTTTCGTCGGTCTTGTCTTCTATCTTCAATACTTCTTCAGGCTTTTCAAGTTGGGCATAATCCGGAGATTTACCTCGCGTGATTTGTTCGATTTCGGCCATTCTTTCGACTAGAGGTTTCACATCTTCACCGAATTGACCTGCCGTTTCTCCAATGTCACTAATTCCCCCAAGAATAACATCGAAGCGGCCTTTTTCTTTATGAACTTCTTGTTCAATAGCTGAAATTCTTTTAAGCAATCTGACCTTGTGTGGTTTGTCGAATTGAGTAGATGTACTAACGATTTTTCGCATGTCGGTGGCTAGCATTGTAATTGCATCGCGTTCTGCTTGAGTAATCTGAAAGTAAGCGTGATCGGTTTCCATCTCTTCTTCTGATTTACCCTCAAACAGCTGTGCCTCAACAATACGGGCTTCAAGGAGACCAGATAAACGTTCTACGTTTTTACTTGCACTATATTCGTCATGATCAGAAAGGTCCGAATTTATTAATTCGATTACGTTAGAGAATTCCTTTTGAAGAGTGTCGTCAAATAGGCGTTGGTGACCTTTTAATTGATAAATTGCGCTTAGATTAATTTTTTCGTTTGCAATTGATCTATCCAGCGCCTGTTTAAGGTCAACTAATATTTGAATTTCATTTAACATCTTCCTACCTCACACTCTCAATCGGCCCATCGGCCCTCGCGTTTATAAACTGGTCCAGATACGGATCGCCACTCGCATCAATCTTGCCAATCGGCCCCGTCCACTGCACGCGCCCGTCGTGGATCATCGCCACCTTGTCGGCAATCGCCCGCACGCTCGACATGTCGTGGGTGATGGTCATGGCGGTGGCGCCCATCTCCACCACGATTTCGCGGATCAGTTCGTTGATAACGCCCGCCATGATCGGGTCGAGGCCCGTGGTAGGCTCGTCAAAGAAAATGATCTCGGGTTCCGCCGCAATTGCGCGGGCGAGGCCGACGCGTTTTTGCATGCCGCCTGACAGCTCGGCCGGGAACAGGTCAGCGACCTCGGGTTTCAACCCTACGCGGCGCAGTTTCAGGATGGCGAGGTCGCGGGCCTCGGCCTTTGACAGGCGGTCGCTTCCCTGACGTAAGCGGAAGGCGACGTTGTGCCAAACCGGAAGGCTGTCGAACAGGGCGCCACCTTGGAACAGCATCCCGAAGCGGGAAAGGAACTCGTCACGGTTGCCCGAATCCGCAGGTTGCCCATCGATCAGGATTTCGCCTGCATCCGGTTTCATCAACCCCAAAATGCACTTTAACAGCACCGATTTTCCCGTGCCGGAACCGCCGATAATAACCATGCTTTCGCCTGCTGTGATATCAAGATCAATCCCTGCCAGCACATGCTTGTCACCGAAGGATTTCGTCACGCCCTTAAGGGATATTTTAGGAACACTGCTCATGCGGGAAACAACAATTCTGTTAACAGATAGTTAATCGACAGGATTAATATGGAGGCGGAAACCACCGCGTTCGTCGTTGCTTGGCCCACGCCCTGTGCCCCTCGGCCAGAGTAATAGCCGTTGTAACAGCCCATTAGCCCAAGGATGAACCCGAAGACCGCCGCTTTGATCAAGCCCGATGTCACATCGCCAATCACCAGAAAGTCCACGGTATTCTGGACGTAGGTGGCCGA
>DFBD01000022.1:1806-5972 GCA_002367255.1 Rhodobacterales bacterium UBA3089
GTGGTCAGCGCGTCAATCTGCTCGGTCACCCGCATTGTGCCGAGTTCTGCCGCGATAGAGGATGCCACCCGCCCCGCAACCATCAAGCCTGCCAGCACCGGCCCAAGTTCGCGCACCATACCGATGGCCACAATCGAGGGCACCACGCTTTCCGCGTTAAACCGGGCCCCGCCAGCATAAATTTGCAACGCCAATGCGCCGCCAGTGAACAGAGTTGTCAGGCCGACAACGGGCAGCGAGAAATACCCTATCCGCAGCAGCTGTAACCCCAGCTCGCGCAAGTAATACGGCCCGCGCACGATATGTGAAAGGGTCGCCCCCGTGAATATCGCCAACCGCCCTATGGAAGCCAGCAGTGCCAAAGTCGAACGCCCAATGGAGGCTAGAAAGTTTTCGAATACTGCAAGTGCCGCCATGCTGCGTAGGTTTCCTTTTGCCTGTTACGACAGGTCTAATGCATCGGGGGGGCGTTTATCAAGTAACGAGAGGTTGGTGCGGGTGTTTGGGCGTGTGACGTAAACCACTAAACCGGTTTAATAGTTTAACGGGACCGAGAGTTTCGGGAGCTATCCCCATGAAACTTATAAATAAAATGATGGGTTAAACCGGAATTCCGGTTCTAAAACCTGTGATTTAAGGCAGATACTTCCGCTTATAACGCCCACCAAGGCTGGTCAGGATTTCATACCCGATAGTCCCTGCCGCCCCGGCCAGAACATCAACCGTCTGCGTGGCATTAAGAATGTCCAGCGATGCCGGGGTCTCAGCCAAATCTGTGACATCCACCGTAATCAAATCCATGGAGACCCGCCCTGCAATCGGGCAAGCCACATCGCCAGAATAAAGACTGGCATTTGGACCCATCGCGCGGATCAGCCCATCGGCATACCCTACCGCCACCGTGGCAATAACGGAAGGGCGCGTTGCCACCCAAGTAGCGCCATAACCGACGCTTTCGCCAACGGCCACCGGCCTGATCTGAATTACGGGTGCAGATAACGTGACCACAGGCTGCGCCTCAATATACGGATCGCCCCCATAAAGGCCTATGCCCGGGCGTGTGATGTCCATGTGGTAATCCGGCCCCAGCAATATCCCCCCCGTTGCCGACAGGCTGCGACGGATGCCCGGTAATGCTGCCGTCATTTCCTCGAACGCCGCCAACTGTACTGCGTTTTGGGGGTGTTCTGGTTCATCCGCACAGGCCAGATGGCTTATGACCAGCAAAGGGTTAAGGACAGGTATCCGGGCCATGATGGAAGACAATTCGTCGGCTTCCAGCCCCAGCCTGTTCATTCCCGAATCCAGTTGTAGCCCACAGGCTTTGCCTTGTCGGTCCGCCAGAAACCGCATCGCTTGATCCGCACTGTTTAACAAGGGCATCAGATCAAATTCGGCATAAGCCGCCTCGTCGCCTTGCATATATCCTGAAAACACAAATATCCGCGCCGCAGGGCCAATTGCTTGGCGCAAGGCAACGCCTTCGGACGCCAACGCTACGAAAAAAGTCTTCGCCCCAGCCTTTTGCAAAGCCTGCCCGACGGGGCTAACGCCCAAACCGTAAGCATCCGCTTTGACCACCGCACCGGTTTCCACCGTATCAGCGGTTTTCGCATCCAGCGCGCGCCAGTTGGCGGAAATCGCGCCGAGGTTAATCGTCAGTAGTCCCCCTGGCATACCTAAAATTCTCCGCCACCCTGTTGATAGGATTTCACGAGGTTGCCGAAACGTGTGAACTGTCCTTCGAACGATAGATCGACCGTTCCGATTGGCCCGTGGCGCTGCTTACCGATGATGACTTCGGCTTTGCCCTGAAGTTGTTCCATTTCCTGCTGCCAGCTCATCATTTTTTCGATGTCGTGCTCGCCGGGTTTTTCGCGTTCTTTGTAGTATTCCTCGCGGAACACGAACATCACCACATCGGCGTCTTGCTCGATCGAGCCGGATTCACGCAAATCTGATAGCATCGGGCGCTTATCGTCGCGGCTTTCGACTTGGCGCGAAAGCTGGGAAAGGGCGATGACGGGAATGTTCAACTCCTTCGCGATGGCTTTCAGGCCTTGCGTGATTTCGGATACCTCGTTCACGCGGCTGTCTTTGGCGCTCGCGGGGCGCACCAGTTGCAAGTAATCCACCATCAACACATCCAGCCCATGCTGGCGTTTAAGGCGACGCGCGCGGGCGGCAAGCGATGAAATCGGCAGGGCGGGCGTATCGTCGATATAAAGCGGGCAGGTTTCGAGGTCTTTTGCGGCCTCTAGGAACCGGCGGAACTCTTCTTCGGTCATGTCACCACGGCGGATTTGCTCGGACGGGATTTCGGCGGCTTCTGAAAGGATACGCGCGGCAAGCTGTTCTGATGACATCTCTAACGAGTAAAACCCGACAACGCCACCTTCAACGGCGCCTTCGGTACCATCAGGCTTGATGCCTTTTTTGTACGCTTTGGCGATATTAAACGCGATATTTGTCACAAGCGAGGTCTTACCCATCGAAGGCCGGCCCGCCAAAATCAACAAGTCCGAGGGGTGCAAGCCGCCCAGCTTTTTGTCCATATCGATCAGACCGGTCGAGATCCCCGACATACCACCATCGCGCAAATACGCCGCATTGGCAACATCTACTGCCGAGGTCAGCGCCCGCAGAAAGCTTTGAAATCCGCTATCCACATTGCCGGACTCGCCCAGCTTATACAGCATCTGTTCCGCATCAACGATCTGGTCTTTGGGCTCGCTTTCCACATCAATTGAGGCCGCCGTTGCCGAAATTTGATCGCCAATCGCCATCAAATCCCGACGGATCGCCAGATCATAGATCAGCTGCGCGTAATCCTTGGCCGCGAACAGGGAAATGGATGCCCCGGCAAGGCGCACCAGATACTTTGGGCCGCCCATCTCATTTAGCCCTTCGTCATCCTCCATAAACGCTTTCAACGTCACGGGGGATGCTAGCGCATTTTTCTGGATACGGCGGGCAGCAACCTCGTAGATGCGGGCATGAACGGGATCATAAAAATGCCCCTCGTTCACGATGGACGTCACACGGTCATAAACGTCGTTATTCACCAACAACGCACCTAACAATGCCTGTTCTGCTTCGATATTGTGGGGGAGGGCTTGTGCCTCTGCATCCACGTTCAATCCACCATCTGCCACGATTCTCTCCTTGCTGGTGTGGTTATACACCAGTTTTAATTATCCACAGGATGTGAACATTGGGGATAACTTTATATTTCCAGCTTTGGGGCCAGCCGTGAATAAGGTTCGTGCTTCATGCGTACCCCATAATAAAAGGCCGCGTACAAATTGCACGCGGCCTTTATGATTTGCTAGTCAGTCTGGCGATTAAGCTTCCGGCTGATCTTCTTCAGCTTCTACAGCAGGCTCGTCGTTCGACGGCGCCATATCATCATCGTCCGCAGCGGCAGCGCCGATGTCATCGAACAATTCAGCAATCTCGAATTCAGCTTCGGCTTCGGCAGCAGCCGCGAGATCCGCAATGGATTCACCGGTTGCCTGAAGCTCGGCTTCTTCAGCCGAGCGCGCGACGTTAACAGTGATTGTTGCGGAAACTTCAGGATGAAGAACAACAATCATGTCGTGTAGGCCCAAATCTTTGATAGGCTTGGCCAGAACGATCTGTTTCTTGTCGATTGTGAAACCGTCAACCGTCGCTGCTTCGGATGCATCACGGCCCGTAACGGAACCATAAAGCGCACCCGCATCAGAGGCAGAACGAATCACAATGAACTGTTGTCCATTGATTTTCGCAGCCATTGCTTCGGCTTCTTTTTTCGTTTCGAGGTTGTTTGCTTCCAGCTGCACACGCTGTGCTTCAAACGATGCTAGATTGGCTTTAGTCGCACGAAGCGCTTTGCCTTTTGGCATCAAAAAGTTACGTGCGAAACCGTTTTTAACGGAAACAACATCACCCATTTGGCCCAGTTTGGCCACGCGTTCAAGAAGAACTACTTCCATGGTTTTTCTCCTTACTTAACTGCGTAGGGCAGAAGTGCGAGGAAGCGGGCGCGTTTGATGGCACGGGCCAGTTCACGCTGCTTTTTCGCCGATACTGCGGTGATACGGGATGGAACGATCTTGCCACGCTCCGAGATATAGCGCTGTAGCAATTTCACGTCTTTATAGTCGATTTTCGGTGCGTTGTCG
>DFBD01000248.1:0-13197 GCA_002367255.1 Rhodobacterales bacterium UBA3089
GACCCACACCTACGAGGGGGCAGACGATATGCCCGCCCATATCAAGGCCGCGATGATGCCCGTCAGCCTGTCGATACCGGTCCCAAACGGAAAGCTCGCGCTTGGCACATGGCAAGGCCTCTACTGTTCGAACATCGCAACGCGCCGTACAGCCGACAGGTGGTCGCACATTTGCAGGGATAGTGTTCCCCCCTCTATATAGCGCATTACGATACCCCCTACCCAAAACCTAGAACCCTCCCTATACTGATTCGAAAAACAAACGAGCAGTTCATAAAACGAGGTTTCATATGCGGTGCCCCTTTTGCGGAAATATCGATACACAGGTTAAGGACTCCCGTCCGGCCGAAGACCATGCAGCCATCCGGCGGCGCAGGGCGTGCCCAGCCTGTGCGGGGCGCTTCACGACTTACGAGCGTGTGCAGCTTCGCGACCTGACAGTGGTCAAGAAAAATGGCCGTCGCGAGGACTTCGACCGCGATAAACTTGACCGCTCCATCCGCATCTCCATGCAAAAACGCCCTGTGGAAGCCGACCGCATTGATCAGCTGATCTCGGGCATCGTGCGTCGCCTTGAAAGCCTTGGCGAACCCGACATCCCGTCCGATAAAATCGGCCAAATCGTGATGGAGACCCTCGCGCGGATCGACACCGTTGCTTATGTGCGTTTCGCCAGCGTTTACAAAAACTTTCAGGCGGCGAATGATTTCGAGGAATTCGTTCACGAACTCCGCCCCCCTGCCGACGACGAATAAATGTCAGACCTCGCACAAGACGAACGTTGGATGCGGCTGGCCTTAAGCCTCGCCCAACGCGGGTTAGGGCGCGTTTGGCCTAACCCCGCCGTCGGCTGCGTAATCGTCAAGGACGGCAAATTACTGGGCCGTGGCTGGACACAATCCGGCGGCCGACCGCACGCGGAAACCGAGGCTTTGTCCCAAGCAGGCGACGCGGCCAATGGCGCAACCGCTTACGTGACACTTGAACCCTGTGCCCACCACGGAAAAACCCCGCCCTGTGCGAATGCGCTGGTCGATGCAGGCGTCAAGCGCGTGGTCAGCGCACTTGATGACCCTGACAGCCGGGTCGCCGGACAAGGGTACAAAACTCTGCGCGATGCAGGCGTCGAGGTTACCGAAGACGTGCTGGTAGACGCCGCCGCCGACCTTAACCAAGGCTTTTTGTTAAACCGAACCATCGGGCGGCCAATGTTCACGCTGAAAATGGCCAGCTCGATCGATGGACGCATCGCCACCGCAGCAGGCGAGAGCCGCTGGATCACAGGCCCCGAGGCCCGCCGCCAAGTCCATCTGATGCGTGCCCGCCACGACGCCGTGCTGATTGGCGCCGGAACCGCCCGCGCCGATGACCCGTTGCTGGACGTGCGCGAAATAGGGATGGCGGGGGATAACCCCATCCGCATCATCCTCGACGGTGGACTATCTTTGTCGTTAACCTCCCGTCTGGCACGAACAGCCAATGACACACCACTGTGGATTTGTCACCGCGCAGGCCTGGACAAAGCCCGCCTGAAAACGTGGAACGAGATAGGCGTAACCCTAATAGAAGTTGCCCACAACGGCACCGGCGAGCTGGACCTCGTAGACATGGCGATCCAACTTGGCAAACGCGGCCTGACGCGGGTACTTTGCGAGGGCGGGGGTGGCGTCGCCTCCTCCATGATCGCGGCGGAACTGGTCGATACATTGGTAATCTTCACCGCCGGACTGGCCATCGGATCCGAAGGACAAGGGGTCTTTGGCCCCCTCCAAATCGACGTTTTAAAAGACGCACCACGGTTTGATCTGGTCAAAACCCGCACCATCGGGCGCGATAACATGACCACGTGGAAACCTAGCGCCAGATAGACGCATACCCTGCGAAAACCCCTTGAAGTTTAGCCAAAATTCGCAACCTCAAAGGCTTGCGGGTCTGCCCGTTTGCCAAGCGATCCACGATCAATTCAGGCGTGCAAGGCAGGTTTGAAACGGGGTCGAGGTAGCGCGGATAATCAATCAAGGTCGCATGAACCAACTGCTCCAGCGTAACTTGTACACCGCGCCGCTCACATATCGGCCCAAGGTCCTGTGTCAGCCCCCAGCCCGCGTAAAACGGCAGGCCAAGGCAAGTAACGGCCTTGCCGCGCAACAACGCCTCGAATCCCAAAAGCGAGGTCATGGTCCAAACCTCGTCACATACGTCGATCAGTTTGACTACGTCTGCGTCCTCGACAATACAGTCGCAAAAATCCAATGCAGCGTGTTCATCAACGGCGCCATCCCGAAGCCCCGCCAGAACATCAGGATGTGGTTTATAGACAATATATGCCGCCGGATGCGCTGCCCTTGCGGCCTGCAACAAGCCCAAATTCGTCCGCACATCGCCTGCGCCCAACTTGATAGAGGCGTCATCCTCCACCTGTCCGGGCACCAGTATTACCTTGCTATCAGCCGGAAAATCCTGCGTTCCCGATCCTTTCAAATTATACTTCGAAACCCCCGCCGCAAGAATTTTCGCACGCAACGCAGCGGCCCGCTTGGTGGCAAAATCCGGCAAATCCGGAGACATGGAAATCAGAGCTTCAAGCTGGCTGGGTTTGGTGGGGTCATAATATATCCCCCGATCATCCAGCACTAATGATGCCGCAGGCGTCAGCGCCGCACCCAGCCCCGAAGACCGCAAAAAACCATCCTCCATCCGCTGTAAGGGAACGCCAGAGGCATCACACATATCCGCCAAAT
This sequence comes from Rhodobacterales bacterium UBA3089, assembly GCA_002367255.1. Lineage (GTDB taxonomy): Bacteria > Pseudomonadota > Alphaproteobacteria > Rhodobacterales > Rhodobacteraceae > NORP23. Next base: position 2,742 of record DFBD01000248.1, read on the forward strand.
CCGCACTCTCGTTGCTCGCCCAGACGACAACCTGTCCGTTGGCGGTTCGCGCTTTGGCCACGGCCTCGGCATCTGTCTTGAGGAAAACCGCTCCGCGTAAAAAATGCGCCACATTCCAGCGTTTCCACAACCGCATCCCCAGCGCAAAAACCGCCCGCTCACCATCCCAATGATGTCGCACTTGCGCCAGCAACTGCTGCGCGGCTTCCTCGAATTCACACGCATGGCGGCGGGCGTGGTCATACCAAAACGGATACACCAGCATCGCCCCTGCAAACAGCTCGTCAACGGTTAACTTTCTGGTTCGGCGCGGCACATCCTGCCGATCTTCGCTAAGACCCCAGCCCGCATAAAACGGCACGCCGAACACCACCGGTCGATGCCCCGCCAGTATCGCCTCGAACCCCATTTGCGAGGACACGCAATAGACCTTCGCGGCCCCCTCCAGCAAATCCCACGGGTTCATCGGCGCACTGGATAAAACCGTATTTTCATCCTCGTCATTTGTCGAAAAATGCCCGCGCTTGTCACCACTTTGCACCGCCGGATGCGTCCGAATAACAATTCGCCCTCCTGGATTTTCTACACGCGCCGCGGCCAGCATTTCCGCAAAACTGTCTGCGTCAGCCATTCCACCAGCAATCGAGGCATCACCCGCAACCTGATCGATTACCAGAATATATCCAGTCGCCGGCCCGGTTCCACGCGCAACGGCGTTATATTTCGACAATCCGTAATGGCGCAGAAACGTTCGCCCCCGCGCAGCGCGCGCCAACAGCTCCGCATCGAAATCCTCCGTTTGCAGAATTTCTTCCAAGCGCGAAGGGGCGCGCGCCTCGAAATGCACCCCGACATCATCGATGTTCAACCCGACAGGAGGCGACCCCAACCCCGGCAGAACCGAACGCAAGAATGCATCTTCAAATGTAACAATTCGCGACAAAGGCCAGCGCACCAGCACCCGACGGGACATCGCAATGCGCCCCCATACGCCGATATTTCGACCGCGCAAGCCCAACCATCCTGTCGAAAGCGAGTACCCGGCCGCGCGAATTACGCGGCGCAAAGGGCGTGAAAAAATCAGCCCGGCCGAAAATACAGCAATGCGTTTCCGCGAAGATTTACTCACCAATATCAGCAATGCCGGTTAGTGCCGAGTCAAGCGCAGTGGTTGCATTCAACGCACCAATCACGGTGAACAACAACGTGCGCCACTTCACATACGGGGCCTCGGTCACATAGACCGTGTCCTCGTCCCGGATCGGGAATTTACCTGACACTAACAAGCTGGATTGCGAGGTCAGATCAACTAGATACGCAAACTGCTGTGGCCCGACCAGATCAGTGCGCCCCAGCACACGATTGGCAATCGATGCCGGTTCGTCGCGGAATACGAAAATACCTTTGGCGTTAGAACTAGTCGCGCGAAGCCCACCCACTGCCGCCAATGCTTCAAGCACTGTGGGGTTGTGGGTTTCAAAACTAATGCGCCGCTGGCCTGTTGTCCCCATAGAGATGAAATACCGTTCATCCTTTTCCAGAATGATCTTGTCACCTGCGCGCAGCGGAATGTCATTCGCCGGATTATCCAGCAAATCCTGAAACCAGATATCGCCAACATTGGCCCCGCGTCGTACCGTGATTTTCACAACACTCGGATCAAGTGTAATGCCGCCAGCACTTGCCAGCATCCCCGTCAAACGACGGCTGGAGGCATCAATCGGGTACACCCCCTGCCCACCAACGCCACCCAGAATGCTGACGGTGGCACCGTTTCCAGCCTCGCGTCGCACCTCGACTTGCGGGTCCGGCGTTTGACCATCCAGAAGGTCCGTGACTTTCAACCGAAGGTCATCCGGCGTGCGACCGCTGGCTTTAACCGTTCCGGCATAAGGGATGAAAATGTTTCCAAGCTGGTCCACCTGCATCGCAGGCAAGGTTGTAACCTTGCTTCCAAGTGTCGCGAACAGCCCGTTTTCGACGTTTTCCCAGATGGTAATTGTTAGCGTGTCACCGGGGTGTATACGATCAACCGAGACAGTCCCCGCGCTGCGAAACGCCCGGTTGAACCCCGAAGATTGCTGCCGTGCGCTGGCACGCATTACTTTGGCGGTAACGTCAACGATATGCAAATCGCCACCATTTTCAACGCTGCTATCCTGAATATCTTTCACGCTAGGCCCGGACGAAGGTAACCCGCAGGACATCAGAAACAAGCAAGCAACAGGCAGAATGACCAACCGGAGTGCGTGCGGAAAGTTGTTGGTCATAAGAATCATCCTGTCCATCTAGCGAACGGCAAAAATACCGCCTCAAGCCCTCGGAAGCAAACCTTATGTCGCCCCATTGTTCACAACCTCGACCAGCTTCAGATTTGCGTTTTGAAATTGTGGGGATTCCAGTTTGGACAAATACGGATCGTCTTTCGACAACATCAAATCAACCAGCCTACGCAACAGCTCTGCCCGCCCGCGTTGCGTGTAATATCCGCCGCCGATCTGCGAGGTTTCCAACAGGAACTTCCGGTAATAATTATATGATTCCGCATCCGGCGCATCAGGTTGCGCAAAGAATTCCGCCAACGGCTTACCTGAAACCAGCTCGGGCTTGGCAAAGACGGAACGCCCCAGCGCATAGACCGGCAAATTGCGCCACAACGCCTGTTGCGCGGCAGTGGAGTTCACCGTAACCGTACTGTTGGCACTGTCCAGCAACGGCCCCAGTTTGCCACCCGGAATATACAAAACCCGCGCCAAAACGCCCGCCTCTGCGGCCACTTTACGCACAATAGCTGGCAAGGGTTCGCGCCCATCCTCAAACGGGTGTGCTTTGAAAACCAGCTTGTGGTGGCGCGGCGCACCGGCTGCGAATTCAGCTACGACCTTCTCGATGAATTCCTCCACCGAATTAAAATCCGAATGGCTTCGCAATGAGGCGTCATGGCTAAGTTGCAGCAACACCAAATGGTAAATCGCCCCCCTTCGCAACAACCGCCGTGTCCGTATCCGCCGCTGAAGCCCGTGCAATGGCATAGAGACCAGTTTACGGATATAATACCTCAGCTCTGTTAAAACCGAGACCTCACGATGCGGGCGGTAATTTCTGAACCGTTTGGTCGGGAGCGACAAAAACAGATGATACAGGAACCCGTAAAACGCATGATGCCACGCAGCCCCCCACTGCACAGGAGCCTCCGACATTTCTGCGGGGTTGGCCTCGACCGCGCGGCGGATATCGTCCATATTCAAATCCATCAACGCCGAATGTCCGTTCGTCCCGCTCCGCTCATAAGTTGCCCAATAGGGCCGCAAGTACCCCTCCTCGAAGCAATGCGTTATGATCTCGTGGGCTTTTGCAATCTCGCGCGCCGCTTTATGTATCGGGCGGCTGTCTCCATATAAAACAATGTCAGTAATGCCTTCGCGCGTCAGGTAATCTTCAAGAAATTCGGGCCACTTTTCGGGCGTGCCATCAAAGGATTTGAACCCTGGGTTCCCCGTCCAGAAAACCGCGTCGCCACAATTAAACCCGATCCGCGACACCGACGCCCCCGTCGCTGCAATCTTCGCGCCAAGCTGGCTGAAAAACGGGCCATGCGGGCCTTGCAGGAACAAAAACTTTCTTTTCGTGGTCAAAACAGGGGTTTCCATGGCGGCAATCAATCACGGCTTGATACGGGAAACGCCGCAGTTTCGCAATTACAAATCCCTTGCCCCTGTCCGCGCAGCACGATACCACAATCCCTGAAGCATAAGGAGAACGACGCATGTTTACCGGCATTGTTACCGACATAGGCACCATCCAGAAAACCGAAGATCGCGGCGATCTGCGCGCACGGGTTGCCTGCTCTTACGATATGGACGGCGTAGACCTTGGCGCATCAATCGCTTGCGATGGCGTTTGCCTGACAGTGATCGCCAAAGGCGATGACTGGTTTGACGTTGATATTTCGGCCGAGACGGTGTCCAAAACCAATCTCGACGGCTGGACCTCGGGTAAACGTATAAATCTGGAGCGCGCCCTTAAACTGGGCGATGAACTTGGCGGGCACATCGTGTCGGGCCACATAGACGGCCTCGCTACAATCATCAAGATGCAAGACGATGGTGACAGCACTCGCGTAACCTTGACCGCACCCGATAGTCTGGCGAAGTTCATTGCCCAAAAAGGCTCCGTGACCCTCAGCGGTGCGTCGCTAACCGTCAACGACGTGAACGGCGCAGACTTTGACATCAACTTCATCCCGCATACCAAAACCCACACCACCTGGGGCGAGGCAAAGGTCGGCGATCGTGTGAATCTGGAAATTGACACAATGGCCCGCTACGTCGCCCGCTTGCAGGAGTGGGGAAGTTGAGCCAGATCGGCCATAACAACGGCCCGTCTATGGCGGCAGGCACTGGATGGCGGCAACATTGCTGGACCAAGGCACGGCGCGAGCTGATGCCAAACCTACCCATCGAAATCCTGCGCACCCGCGTGGCACGGGCCAAGGAACTGGGTCTGGACTACAAATCCTATGCCTCTATTCGCGCAACAAGCGGCCACGACGTAATTGCCTTTCTGTTTTCCTCAAACGCCCTTCGCGTTTTTCCCAAAGCCCCCGAAATGCCAGCCGACCGTCTGCTTAAACTGGCCGACGTCACCGATTGCCACCGTTCCGTCGCTGTTCACCGCCCGTTAACACCTGCTGCGATGCTACCAAATCAAGTCCTCGACCGCGCCTTTCAGGCCCCTCGTTTCACTGATACTTGGGGCCAAACCCGCGATCAAATCCTAAGCCAAATCCAAGCTGACCGCCTACCGCGTGACGGGGTTGTCGTTATCGGCGACACGTCACAAGAACGCGCATGGGTCGAAGCCGCCCGCCTTGCTGGTTATGTCAGCGCCGACCAATTCTTCGCCCGTTAAGGAGCCCTCCGTGACCGACTACACAACCGCAATCTCCACCGTTGAAGACATCATCGAAGACGCCCGTAATGGGCGCATGTTTATCCTTGTCGACCACGAAGACCGCGAAAACGAAGGTGATCTGGTGATCCCCGCCCAAATGGCCACGCCAGACGCGATCAATTTTATGGCCACCCACGGCCGCGGGCTGATTTGCCTAACGATGACGGGGGAACAGATCGAACGTCTCGGCGTGCCGATGATGGCCTCCAGCAACTCGTCCCGCCACGAAACCCCGTTCACCGTATCGATCGAGGCTGCCGAGGGCGTGACCACCGGTATCTCTGCCCACGACCGTGCCCACACGGTTTCCGTGGCAATCAACCCGCAGGTCCAGACCCGCGAGATCGCCACCCCCGGCCACGTTTTCCCGCTAAAAGCCCGCCCCGGCGGCGTGCTGGTCCGCGCAGGCCATACGGAGGCTGCCACCGATATTTCCCGCCTCGCAGGGTTGAACCCGTCGGGCGTGATCTGCGAGATCATGAACGACGACGGCTCCATGGCGCGCCTGCCGGACCTGATTACATTCGCCCAAAAGCACGGACTGAAAATCGGCACCATCGCGGACCTGATCGCCTATCGCCACCGCCACGACAATCTGGTGCGCGAGACGGCACAAAAGACCGTGACCTCCGCCTTTGGCGGCGAATGGAACCTCCGCGTTTTCACTGACGAGACATCGGGCACCGAACACATCGCCCTGACCAAAGGCGACATCACCAGCCCTGCACCGGTTCTGGTCCGCACCCACGCGCTCGACCCGCTGGAAGACGTGCTTGGCCTTGGCCCCACGCCTGCGGACAAGCTGCCAAAAGCGATGCAGGTCATCGCAAATGAAGGCCGCGGCGTAGTCGTCCTGTTCCGCAATCCAAGCCAGAAACTGGCCCTCAGCGATTACGAAGCACCTGAAACATTGCGCCAAACTGGCATCGGGGCACAAATCCTGTCCAGCCTCGGCCTGACCGAAATCATCCTGCTGACAGACAACCCGATGCCCAAAGTCATCGGCCTGGATGCGTACGACGTAACGATCACCGGCACACAACCCATTCACGAAGGCGCGTAATATGGCCCAAGCAGAATCTCACTACATCCTGCCATCCCCGAAATTCGACGCGCCCACCCGCGTGTTGATCGTGGTGTCGCCCTACTACAAAGACATCGCACAAAACCTCGTCGCAGGTGCAACCACCGCGATAGCTGCCGCCGGTGCCGACTGTGACACCATCGAAGTCCCCGGCGCTCTCGAAATCCCCACCGCCATCAAACTGGCCAGCGGGGCGTACGACGGCTTTGTCGCCCTCGGCTGCATCATCCGCGGCGAGACCACACATTACGATACCGTCTGCAACGATTCCTCCCGTGCGCTCAGCCTGATGGGGCTAGAAGGCATCTGCATAGGCAACGGCATTCTGACGGTAGAAAACCGCGAGCAAGCCGTGGTTCGCGCCGATCACACAGCCCAGAACAAAGGCGGCGGTGCGGCGGATGCAGCCATGCACCTGATTGCGATAAAGCGGCGCTTTACAAAGACAGGCTCGGGGCGTATTGCACCGACTTCCGAACACATCCTGATGGCTGGTGAAGCTTACGGGGATCAAGGGACTACCTGATGTCAAAGACGCCTAAACCAACACAAGACCAAAAACGCCAAATGCGCTCGGCCTCCCGCCTGTACGCGGTGCAAGCCCTGTTCCAGATGGAGGCGTTGGGCGAAGCCATGGAAGACATCCAGACCGAGTTCGAAACCTACCGCTTCGGCGCAACCATCGGCGAAGACACCTATGCCGAGGGTGACCTGAAACTGTTCCGCGCCCTGATATCCGAGGCCGTGACAAACCAAGCCACGATCGACCAAATGACCGACCGCGCCTTGGTGGCCAAATGGCCCATCGACCGCATCGACCCAACCCTGCGCGCCCTGTTCCGCGCCGCCGGTTCCGAGCTGCTAACCCAAAGCACCCCACCCAAAGTCGCGATCACCGAATTCGTGGACGTGGCCAAGGCATTTTTCCCCGAAGGCCGCGAATCCAAATTCGTCAACGCCGTGCTGGACCACATGGCGCGCGAAGTTAAGCCGGAAGCGTTTGCGTAATCGCTCGGGGCGGTGGGTTAGTAATGTGGATAACAATTTAGGATCGAAATCCGAATAGTTTGGTTTGGGTGAGCGGCAGAACTTATCATGCCGACATCAATGGCAAGTATGCGGACAGAGTGGGTCTTGCTTTCCTGAAAGAAATGACCACATTTGATGTAGTTGCCCAAGAACGCCCCGAAACCACCAAAGTTATAGAAGGAAATCCAGATGAGTAGTGAATTTCCACTTCCGGAGACTCTTGGGGGAACCCGAGACCACGATGAAGAGCATCCTTGGGTGGGGATTATCGGGGGTGGCAACAATGGATGGAGTTACGCCACTTGGCGAAAAGGCAGCTTCAGTACAACTGGAAATCCGGGTTTGGCTTATACCTTTACCAATGAAAAAGCCGCGCTAGAATTTGCCAGAAACTTTCCGTTCGGAGGAAAGAAATCTGCCAAGCGCCTAACTGTCCTAGGCAATCCAACTTCTCAGGGCGATCGATACTGGCAGCGATAAATTGACCCCTATCAGAGGCGAAACGCCCGACGCTCGCAGTTTCACCTGAAATGCGTATTTCCGCTAACCCTGATAATCTGGGTTCAGATACAGCGTAGCTCAGTATCTATTTTGGGCTCGAAGCCGACATTACCAAACATCCTCATTGGAATGTCATCACCAATTAATAAACCAAAAGTAGGGCACAAGTTGCCATACCCGCCCTCCCGCTCAACCAAGCCTAGCCTTCGGCTCGGCGGTTACGTTCATGTCTGGCGTTTTGAGTTCTCGAACCCTGAACTTCCCCGAAATGCATTAGTGAAACAGCCTTGCCCTGCCACCCCCATACTGTAACTTTGATATCTGCAACCAGATTGCGTCTCGAAAGATTGATGGGAGAATTCACAATATGTCGCGAACAGTTTTAGTTACCGGTGGTGCGAAGGGAATAGGCTTCGCAATCGCCGAAGAATTTTCCAAGGATCACAACGTAGCTATTGTCTGGCACAGTGAACCACCCAAAAATATTGCGGCGGGCATTCACCAGATCCAAGCTGACCTAACCAAAGAGGGTAGCTGCAACGCTGTAATCAACGATGTGATAGCGCATTTTGGCAGGCTGGATGTCATTGTTAATAACGCTGGTCTCGTCCAAACGACCCCGCTTGGCAACTTTGACGCGGGTGCCCAACGCGCAATTCTTGACCTTAACCTGCTGGTTCCCGGCGATCTTCTGGCAGCCGCGATGCCACACCTCAAGTCAGGCGCTTCCATCGTTAACATCTCGTCCGTTAACGCCACAATGCCCCCAAAAGACGCCGCAATTTATGGTGCAAGCAAAGCCGCCCTAAACCTTTGGACGAAGGCGATGGCGAAAGAGCTCGGCCCCCTCGGGATCCGTGTGAACGCCGTTGCCCCCGGCGCAATCGCCGTCGCACATAACCCTCGACCTTCTGAACTGACCGAACTTTTCGTGAAAGAAACCGCGCTTGGTCGCCCCGGACAACCTGATGACATAGCACCCGTTGTTCGCTTTCTTTCCAGTGATGCCGCTGGTTTCATCACCGGTGAAATCCTGACAGTTTCAGGAGGCTATAGACTTTAATCCATAGCATACAGAGATTAGAGGCTCACCGCGCGAGCACTCTCGCAGCCCTTGCCTTCCCGCAAACCTCCGCTATCCTGCCTTCAAAAACCGGAGGCCCCTGCATGTTCGCTAAACAAGACCTGAAATTCGACCCGATCCCCCTGCCCGATCACATCGATATGCCGCCCGAGGACATGCAAAAAGCCGCAGTCGAGTTCCTCGCCCACATGCGCAAGCGCCATTCCGTGAGGGATTTCACCGACCAACCCGTCGATCAATCAGTAATCGAAAACTGCATCCTGACGGCAGGTTCCGCGCCCAGCGGCGCGAACCACCAGCCGTGGCATTTCGTGGCTGTGAAGTCGCCTCAAATCAAAGCCCAAATCCGCGAAGCCGCCGAGGTTGAGGAAGAAAAATTCTACGCAGGCGGCGGCGGTGACGAATGGATCAAAGCATTAGAGCCCCTCGGCACGGGTGTGGACAAACCACATCTGACCACCGCCCCGTGGCTAATCGTCGTATTTGCCCAGCGTCACGGAAACTTTGCCGATGGCACCAAGTTCAAAAACTATTACGTGCCTGAAAGCGTGGGCATCGCAACGGGGTTCCTTATCGCTGCCCTCCATAATGCAGGTCTGTCCTGCCTAACCCACACGCCAAACCCGATGAAATTTCTGAACGGATTGCTTGGCCGCCCTCCTTCGGAAAAACCGGTGATGATTTTGGTGGTGGGACATGCAGACAAAGACGCCACGGTTCCCGCAGTCGCAAAGCTTAAGAAACCATTAGCGGAAATCCTTACCGTCAAATAAGCCACAACCGCCGAGCGGCCTTACTGCAAGGATTTCAGCGCGGATTTTTCAATATCAATACCCACAGGCCTACTTCCCCTTTTTGGACCGCTTAACATCCTGCGCATACCGGGTTTCCTTATGGAATTTCTTATTCCGCGCACGACTTTCGGCGATGGTTTCCACTGCCCGATCTTCTTCGCGCACCAGCTTTTGCCATCGCAAAATTCGCCCCTCATCCAAGTCACCCGCTTCAACAGCCGCCCGGATCGCGCACCCCGGTTCACTTTCGTGCTTGCAGTCGTTGAACTTGCAGGTCAGCGCCAGATCCGAGATATCTTCAAACACCGCGTCCACAGCATCCCGCGCGTCCATCAAACGCAGCGCACGCATACCCGGCGTATCAATCAACCAGCCGCCTGAAACCATACGATACATCGACCGAGCCGTGGTCGTATGCACCCCCTTCGCGTCGTCTTCACGAATGCCCCGCGTCAGCAAATCCAGACCCGTCATTGTGTTGGTAATTGTCGATTTTCCAACACCCGAAGACCCAACCAACGCCACCGTTTGCCCTTTGCCGCACCACGGCGCCAAATGCTCGACCGTATCGTCCTTCGTCGCGTCGATCAGTACAACCTGCACATTCTGCAACTCCGCCGCTTTCGCGACATATTCCGAAGGATCTTCGCACATATCCGCCTTGGTTAACACCAATACCGGCTCCACCTCGGCCTGATGCGCCAGTGCCAAATACCGTTCCAAGCGCGCGATATTGAAATCCGCGTTACAAGACGACACGATAAACAGCGAATCAATGTTCGCCGCAATCAACTGCGCCACAGCCTCAAGCCCTGCCGACCCGCGTTTGATCAGGCTTTTGCGCTCCAGCACCCGTTCAACCTGAACGCTGCCCTTTTCGGTCAAAATCCAATCACCGACGGCCATGCCATGTTCGGCCATCATACTGTTCATGGGCACTCGTAGTTGCCCCTCGGTCCCCATGGTTTCCAGTGAATTTCGATGTACTTCTGTCACACGCAGGGGGCGTTG
>DFBD01000248.1:13249-17198 GCA_002367255.1 Rhodobacterales bacterium UBA3089
TAATGTTTCATTTTTCATTATGATTTATGCCTTGGATAAAATTCGCAAGAACCCCGGACGCGTTGCGCGGGGTCTGAATTCATCGGGCTTACGGCAATAGCGGCCATACGCGGCCTAACGGCACGCCCGGAGGGTGATTACATTTGTCATAAACGCATCCTCCCATCGCAGGCGTTTCAAGGTGAGAGGCTGGACAACGACCCAAACGGGACTCGTTATGGCTGCTTCCTTCCGGATCTGACCAAGTTGGCGAGGCGTTCGCCCGCGCCAACCTCTCGACCTTCAATTAACAATCCCGACAGGCAAAGGCAAGAGGCGTAGTTGCAGGCATATTCAGGAACTAGGCGCAATTCTTCCTACATTTCGAACCTTCCCCAGGGTCAGCATTCCATTCTTGATTGCACGTGGTATTCTGTGACCCATGCAAAAGTTGCCTCAAGTTTACCCGACCTACACACGGTCCGAGCGCGTTGCCGATGGCACCATGCATATACTTGGCGTTTTCGGGGCCATTTTCGGCGCGGTATTCCTCGCCGTTTGGAACTTTGAACACCTAAGTGGCGGGCAAACCGCGGCGCTGGTTGTTTACAGCATTGCGCTGATCGCTACGTTCGTTGCCTCGGCTCTTTATAATATGGGTCCCTGGGAATATACGCGGCCTGTTTTCCGCCGGATAGATCACGCCGCCATTTATCTGAAAATTGCAGGAACATACACACCACTAGTAGTGCTGATCGGCAGTCTTTCGTCCTATCTGGTTCTGGCCACCGTTTGGGGCCTAGCCACGTTCGGAATGATACGGAAGCTGTTTTTCTGGCGCACACCGGGCAAAACCGGAACTGTTCTTTATCTGATAATGGGCTGGTTAAGCGTCGCTTTGATATGGTCGCTGGTGCCGGTTTTACCCACCAGCGCAATGGCATTAATCGTTAGCGGAGGGTTGACCTATACAATCGGGGTTATTTTTTACGTCTGGAAATCGTTGAAGTTCTCCCGTGCTATCTGGCATGGATTCGTTCTGGCGGCCTCGGTTTGTTTTTATATAGCCATCGCGTTGGGAACACACATCAGCGCAGTTTAAGTGCGACGGACATCACCCTTTCCCCGACACAAGTACCCAGCCGGAACTAACGCTATGCCCCGGGTGACGCGACGGATTGGACAATAGTGCGCCCAGTGCATTTACCGATGGCGCGACCAGAGGAAACCTCAAAGAAGGCTTTAAACCTGACGCGCAAAACCTGACCTTGAAAATCGCCCGCGCAGACGTCGCCGGTTTCCTTACACACCAACTGTCCGGCACAAAATACCAGCCCCGCGCTGTCGGTATTTCTTGGGTTGCAACCATAGCCAAGTTCCCGCAATCTCCTCGAAATTTAGGAGAACATCATGCAAGACAAAGAAGCCGTCACCTTCGCCGGTGGCACATTGGACCGCGCCGGTCATCTGCGTGGCGATGATAGCATCCTTCAACAGCCAACCGCCCGTGCGCTGCCTTTGTGGCATGGGAAACCGTTGGTAGATATATCTGGCACACCCTGTCTTGCATGGTTGCCGATGAATGCCGAAATCCTGAAGGAGGCCAGCGAGGCCCCGATATTCCTTGGCTTGCAGAATGGCGAACCGCGCTTTGCTTACGATGTGTCATCGTGGCAGGACGAAAACGCCGACAAAGACGAAATGATGAAATTCCGGGACGAAAGCCGCAATCATCACCCCAGCCTGCCGGAAACGACAAAGTTCATCGACCTGCGATCCATCATGGCTGACCTCACCCATGATGATGCTGGCGATGCCGCGACGGCCAAAGGCATTTTCGCCTGGCACCTGAATCACAGGTTTTGTGCAAACTGCGGGGCGCCCACAGTGGTTTCCCAAGGTGGCTGGCAACGTCTTTGCCCTGCCTGCGCCCATATGCACTTCCCCCGTACCGACCCCGTCGTAATCATGCTGGTCACCCACGGTAATGACGTGCTGCTTGGCCGCTCCCCCCATTGGCCCGAGGGGATGTTCTCGCTGCTCGCGGGCTACATGGAACCTGGCGAAGGAATCGAGGAGGCCGTCCGCCGCGAGGTATACGAGGAAACCGGTGTGCGGATCGGCAAAGTTGACTACCTCGCCAGCCAGCCGTGGCCCTTCCCCACATCCCTGATGATCGGTTGTGCGGCCGAGGCATTGAACACCGACCTGACCCTCGACCCCGTCGAGATAGAAGAAGCCAAATGGGTCAGCCGCGAAGGCCTCGCCAATTCGTTTGCCGGAAACGATCCAGAATTGCTGCCATCCAGAAAAGGCTCCATCGCGCAATTTCTGCTGGAAGGCTGGCTGGCAGATAGGCTATAGGTCGCAAATGCAATTCAAACACACTCAGGAAATCAATGCGCCCGCGGATTATGTCTTCGCTCGCACCACCGATTTCAAGAAATTCGAAAACCATTCCGGCCCGACCGGCTTCAGCTTCAAACGCCAAGGCCGCTTGCCTGTGCGCATTGGAACCCGCTGGGACATTTCGGTGCCTGTACGTGGCCGCGCACGGCGTTTCTCGGCAGAGCTAAGCGAATACGTCCCGCCGCGCACCTTGTCTTACAAATCTGCCAGCCTGAAATATGAAGGTGTAATGTCACTGACCGTCAAACCGCTCGGTGCAACGTCCTGTCAGCTGGAAATGCGTGTTGTCGCCAAATCCCGCAGCTTTGCGACCAGTCTGGTGTTCAACACCATCCGCCTGGCGCGGCGCCGCATCAACAAACGCACAAACACCGAGATGGAAAAGTTCGCAAAGCACATGGCGAAGGAATATCGCGCGCAGGTGTGACGTGGCGAATGACGGCAAAGCTGCCGTCCAACTTACAAATAAGTATGTTGAGAGAATGTTGGTTTAGTTAGAGTGGATTTACTTGCCCCTCGAAATCTGCGATTGAGACAACTTCTCCGTTTATGCTATAATTCTCGCCGTCATTACTCGTGTATACAATCGAACGCGGATCGCCAGTGAACAGTCCATTATCAAAATTGTATCCATCGGGCGCATCTTCAGACGCCAAAGTTTGAATCCAACCTGCCGTCGCACCGCCGTTCCCTGCTGCACCATAATCTTGTTCTGCAATCCCACGGTAATCCCAATAACTCATGCCGTTCCATTCTGAGCTAGTCGGTTCGACCGAAAAGCCGAAATTTGAAGCAACTACAAGTTCATCGTTTATACCCCCAGATGCATCTTCAACACCGCCAGAAACAAGCGTAACCACTGCAATCGCAATTCCCACAATGGCAGCTGTCAAAACCACCCAATCAACAGTCACTGCTCCGGATTCATCATTCTTGAAACTGGTCATATAATTCATTGTTAAGTCCTAATGGTTAATGGTTAGCCATTCGAAAATCGATCTTTCACTTAGTGCTTAACAATAGCGGCGAAAATTGGGCGTGACCTGGACTAACTTGCCATTTTTATCACTATATTCCCCTAAACCGACTTCCTGAACCCAGCCATTGGATACACACCCAGTATATCCAGATGCGTTGTGAAATAGCCCAGTTCTTCCAACGCACGATCAACGGCAGGGTCACCGGGGTGCCCCTCGATATCCGCATAGAACTGCGTTGCGGTGAAGTTGCCGTCAACCATATAGCTTTCCAGCTTCACCATGTTCACGCCGTTGGTAGCAAACCCGCCCATCGCCTTGTAAAGCGCGGCGGGAATGTTGCGAACCTGAAACACGAAAGTCGTCATAAGGTCCTCGCCCGTCGGGCGTTGCGGTTCTGGTGACATAACCAGAAAGCGGGTCGTGTTGTGCTGGTTGTCCTCGATATTCTCGGCCAAAGTTTCCAACCCGTAGATCGAGCCTGCCAATTCAGACGCCAGCGCCCCTACTTCGGGATCACCATCCTCGGCCACTTGCTTGGCCGACCCAGCCGTATCCACTCCGGTTAGGGGTGAAATCGAATG
>DFBD01000248.1:17273-22871 GCA_002367255.1 Rhodobacterales bacterium UBA3089
ATGTGAACCCGCACGAAGTATTCGCCAATGATATGCAGGCCCGTGTCTGGCAACAGATGATGGATGTCCGCAACCCGCCCGTAAGTGGAGTTCTCGACCGGCAACATCGCCAATTTCGCACGGCCTTCCTTGACTGCCGCAACCGCGCCTTCAAAGGTGTTACACGGCAACGCTTCCATATCTGGAAACATTTCAGCACACGCCTGATGGGAGTACGCGCCGGGTTCACCTTGAAAAGAAATTACATTTGTCATTGTATATACCTTACATTGGTCGTTTCGTCGCGCTTCTATACCTTGCAATGGCATAGGGGAAGCGGCTAGAACGTTCCACAGCATATTTAGGGGGCGCAGCCCCGCCCATAGACAAGGTAAAACACTTATGGATACGATGACAGCAACAAAGATCGTCGGCGGCGTTTGCGGCAGCCTCTTGATATTCCTATTGGTTAAATGGGGCGCAGAGGTAATCTACCACCCGGGTGGTCACGGCGAAACCGAAGCAGCCTATGTGATAGAAGTCGAAGAAACTGCGACAGAAGTAGCATCCGAAGGTGGCGCATCCGATGGCGAAGCAGCCGAGGCTGCCGCCGGGCCAACATTCGAAGAACTTTACGCCGCTGCGGACCTTGCATCGGGTGAAAAAGTATTCAAAAAATGTAAAGCCTGTCACAAACTAGAAGACGGTGCTAACGCAACCGGCCCGTTCCTTTACGGCGTAGTTGATCGCGGCGTAGCCTCTGTAGATTTCGGCTTTTCCGAAGCACTTTCTGCAATCGGTGGCAACTGGACACCGGAACAGTTGAATGCCTTCCTGAAGCGTCCGAAAGACTTCGCACCGGGTACGAAAATGTCTTTCGCTGGCTTGAAAAGCGAATCCGATCGCGCCAACATTATTGCGTATCTGGCCACGTTCGGCGGCTAATCGCCTAAAACACCTGAAAAACCGCGCATCTAGCGCGGTTTTTTTGTGCCTTCACGAAACCGTCGCACAAACGTGGCTTGCAATTAAACCGAGCCCGAGTCTAGCATTGGCTAACAAATAGTTAACCAATTTATTGGAGGCCGTTATGATTCCCAGCAAAAGCAAAGCCTTGTTAATGGCAACCAACGTCGAGGATTCCCGCTCGCTTAAATGCACGTGGACCGGACTGGGCTTGGCCGTTGTATTTCTGGCATTCGCCGCTATCTGCGCTGGCTAGAAAATCCTTTCGTGAAGGTACGTCCTGCAAGCGCCGCCGCGCAGGAGTTTCTAATCGCCTGTGCATCCGAAGAAAATACCGGTGCCATCGCGTTGGACATGGTATTCATGCAAAAAACTCTTTGACCGAATACCAACAACCTTCGGTTTCACATTCCCGCCAATCTGTTAGACTACAAACATGTCAGTATGGACCCGAATATCCGAAGCCCTCTCTTCCCTTGCAAAAGGCGAAGGTCTTTCTGCGATCTTCGAGAACCTCAAACGCCCCCCGGAAAAGAGCGTGGCCTTTACCATTGCGGTGATCGCGTTAGGGGCGAAAATGGCCAAAGCCGACGGCGAAGTAACCCGCGACGAGGTAATCGCATTTCGCCAGGTTTTTCAGATACCCCCCGAAGACGAAGCCCAAGCCGGCAAGTTGTTCGACCTAGCACGCACAGACGTGTCCGGATACGACATTTACGCCGCCAAAATCGGGAAAATGTTTAGAAACGATAGCGGCATCCTGCGCGATTTGGTCGAGGGCTTGTTCCACATCTCTATGGCTGACGGACATTACGATCCGGCCGAGGATGCTTTTATCGAAGATGTCAGCCGCATTTTCGGCCTGCCACCACAGCTGTTCACCTGCCTGCGGTCACGCTATGTACCAGGTGCTGCACCTGACCCGTATTCGGTGCTGGAAATCGGCCATGGCGCAGACTTGGACACCGCACGCAAAGCGTGGAAACGCATGGTTCGCGAGGCCCACCCTGACAATCTGATGGCCAGTGGCCTGCCTGCCGAGGCCATCGCCTTGGCCAACACCCGCCTGATTACGATCAATAATGCATGGGCAGAAATCCAGCAAACTCACGAGGCAGCCTGATTTGCGCATCGCAACCTACAATGTCGAATGGTTCGATGACTTGTTCGATAAAGACAACAACCTGCTGCTCGATCAAGAGTGGTCACGCCGTTATGATGTGAAACGTGTAGATCAGGCGATGGCGATTGCCGAGGTTATCCAGCGCGTAGACGCTGATATCATGCTGATAGTGGAGGCTCCGAATACTGGCCGCACACAAAGTACAATCAAGGCATTGGAGGGTTTCACCAAGCATTTTGGCTTACGCCAAAATGCGGTCGCGATGGGTTTTGCCAATGGCACACATCAGGAACTCGCCGTGATTTACGACCCCTTTGTGGTTAGCGTTTCGCATGATCCTCAAGGGGTAGTTTCGGACGGTTCAAAACCCGTGACAGCGCCGCGTTTCGACGGAAACTTTCGCTATGACGTGGATGTCGATGGCAAAGCCGAAGTGTTCGAGTTTTCCAAACCCCCCATCGAGCTGGCGGTAGAGCATCTGGCAACCAACAAACGTATTCGCATGATTGGCGTGCACACGAAATCAAAGTCCACCTATGGCGCAAACGACCCCAAGGAAGAACTGAGCATGATGGTCGAAAACCGCCGTAAACAACTGGCACAATGCATCTGGATCAGACAACGCGCCGAGGCTCATCTAGAGGCTGGCGACCCATTGCTGATCCTCGGGGACTTCAATGACGGCCCCGGCGTGAACGGCTTTGAAAACCTGTTCGCGCGTTCGGGCGTTGAAATTGTTCTGGGGGGTAGCGATGCGATCCAGATGGTGGAACCGCACGCCGCGATTATGCTGGACCCGCGCCAGGCATGGTCACTTGCCACGTCTCGGTTCTATATCGGCAAATTTAAACGCTATCTTAACGCGTTGCTGGACTATGTAATGTTGTCGCCCGATTTAGCCCAAACAACCAACCCAAAGTGGCGCATTTGGCACCCGTTCGACGACCCCGAATGCTTCAAAGACCTGGAAATACGAGAGGCCTTGTTGAACGCCTCGGACCATTTTCCGGTCAGCGTTGATTTGAACTTATAGGGGCTTTTATTGGGCCCTGCCGAACCTTATCTATATCAAAACAATTTGCAATTCAGGAGAGCATTATGTTCAAACACACCGGGGTTTTTCGTGATAACCGCGACGCGGCGGCAAACGACAACATGGGCGATTTGCCGGAGTGGGATCTGGATGATCTCTACCCCTCCACCGACGGGCCCGAAATTACGACAGACCTGAAGTGGCTGGACAATGAGGGGCCTGCATTTGGCGCGGATTACCAAGGTAAACTCGGTGATCTGGATGCCGCAGGTATGTTGGAATGTGTCCTAAGATACGAGCGTATTCAACAGGTTGCAGGCCGCGTGATGTCTTACGCAGGGTTGCGATATTACCAAAACACCACAGACGCAGAGCGTGGGAAGTTCATGGCGGATATGCAGGCGCAGATCACGGATATGTCCGCAAATCTGGTGTTTTTCAGCCTTGAACTGAACCGCCTGGAAGACGCCACACTGGAAGCAATGCTGGAAGCGAATGCCGACCTGAACCGCTACAAACCGATCTTCGACAACCTGCGTAAGATGAAGCCGTATCAACTGTCTGACGAGCTGGAAAAATTCCTGCACGACCAATCTGTCGTGGGTACGTCCGCTTGGAACCGGTTGTTCGATGAAACCATGGCGGCATTGACGTTCGATGTGGACGGCGAAGAGATGAACCTTGAAGCCACGCTGAACCTTCTGTCCGACACGGACCGCGCCCGTCGCGAGGTTGGTGCCAAGGCGTTGGTCAAGGTTTTCAGTGCCAACACGCCGTTGTTTGCCCGCATTACCAACACGCTGGCCAAGGAAAAAGAAATTGAGGACAAGTGGCGCAACCTGCCTACGCCGCAGACCTCGCGCCACCTTTCCAACGATGTGGAACCCGAAGTCGTGCAGGCGCTGCGGGACGCGGTTGTGGCCGCCTATCCTAAGCTGTCACATCGGTATTATGCGTTGAAAGCCAAGTGGCTGGGGCTTGACCAAATGGAGGTCTGGGACCGCAACGCCCCCCTACCCGACGAGGATGATCTGGTCATTCCGTGGGATCAGGCCCGCGCGATGGTGATGGATGCTTATGCAGATTTCGACCCGCGCATGGCTGAACTGGCCGAACCGTTTTTCGACAAAGGCTGGATTGATGCGGAAGTGAAACCGGGGAAATCCTCGGGCGCTTTTGCGCATCCGACGGTGACGAATGTACATCCCTATGTGATGCTGAACTATCTTGGCAAACAGCGCGATGTGATGACCTTGGCGCATGAACTTGGCCACGGGGTGCATCAGGTTCTGGCCGCCGACCAAGGCGAGTTGTTGGCCGACACACCGCTAACCTTGGCCGAAACCGCGTCTGTCTTTGGCGAGATGCTGACCTTCCGCAAGCTGCTGGACAACGCGCCGGATCAGGCCGCACGTAAACGCCTGCTGGCGGGCAAGGTCGAAGATATGATTAACACAGTGGTGCGCCAAATCGCGTTCTACGATTTTGAATGCCGCCTGCACGCCGCCCGCGCTGAAGGGGAGCTGACACCGGATCAGATCAACGCAATATGGATGGGAATCCAGCATGAAAGCCTTGGCGACGGGTTCAACTTTATGGAAGGCTACGAGACCTTCTGGACCTACATCCCCCACTTCATCCACTCGCCTTTCTATGTCTACGCCTATGCGTTCGGGGATGGCTTGGTGAACGCGCTTTATGCGGTTTACGAGGAAGGTGGCGATGACTTCCAAGAGAAGTACTTCGACATGCTGAAGGCAGGTGGCTCTAAACACCATACAGAGTTACTAGCACCGTTCGGGCTGGACGCCAGCGACCCGACATTCTGGGACAAAGGCCTATCGCTGATCTCGTCAATGATCGACGAACTGGAAGCGATGGAGGGGTAACTTCCATCGACTTGCCCAGCCCGGCAATCATTACGCCTTTAAGATAGCTAAACCGCGACGACGCCTGAGAGATGCTTGGCGAGGTCATTGGTCGGGGTATTCACCAGATTTTTGTCCAGATCTGCGTATATCTCGACTTCTCCGCCTAGAGCGTTGCGCAAAACACCCAGCATTTGCGGAGGGGCGGAAATCACAAGGCGATCAAACTTACCCTTCTGGCTGGCCCCCTTGATCATATCCCCAAGGTAGGCTGCAAAAACATTCCGCGCATTTTCGCGCTCGGTTGTTGATGGATCAACGCCGTGCCGCGCTTGCCCGCCTGCACCCTGAGAAGAACCGGGTTGGTCGGCAAAATCGTTTGGTGCCGAGCCACTGTCTTTCTCGGTGTAGTGGGATAATTGGTGAACGCCCTTCCCGACGCCGAGGTTCTCCAATATCCGCGCCTCGGTTTCATCTGCGACAAGGAAATAGGTCCTGATAGATTTCATAATTCTAGCCTCCTGTTCATCTGCCAGCATATTCTGGCGTAGTAATTGTCGCAATGGAATCGATGTTCTGTCAATGATGTGCATCAAACCCGAAGGGTATTACCTACGGCAAATAGGGCG
>DFBD01000072.1 GCA_002367255.1 Rhodobacterales bacterium UBA3089
GTTCGAATCCTCTCACTCCGACCAATGTTTTCAGACAGTTAGCGAAAATGCGCTTGCGCCTAAAATGGGCCGAAACTGTGAGCCCGCACAAGTTACGGAAATTTCCACCGATATTGCAAAGAAAAACGCCACGTCCAAGGGGGCGGGGAAATGAGTCACCGTGCCAATTATTGGCTTGCTCAGATCGAACCATCGAAAGTTAAGCCCGGCGCGTTCCGTGTGCTGTTTCACTTGTGCGATCATCACAATGACGAACGTGATCCGACCCTTGCCTGCTTTCCGTCTCAGCAGACGCTCAGAGAGAAAACTGGCATGGCCAATGGAACGCTAAATGATGCCTTGGCCAGGATGGAAACGGACGGTCTTCTTCGCCGTATCCGGTCCACAAAACCAGGTAGCGCAGAACGGCGGACCTACTATGTTCTGGGTTGTGATTTTGACCGCGTGGACCAGCTAACTCCGGATTCTGGAGTTAGCCCAAACTCCGGCGCACCGGAGACTGGTACCAAGCAAACTCCGGTTTCAAACTCCGGCCCACCGGAGGTAGCTGCAAAGCAAATTCCGGTTTCAGAGCAAGCAAACTCCGGTTTTGAGGTGAGCAAACTCCGGCCCACCGGAGAGGAACCTGTAAGGAACCTGGAAAGGAAAGATAAGTGTGCGACCGAAACGGCTTTCAATGAGTTTTGGAATGTGTATCCGAAGCTGAAAGATCGCAAGAAATCTGAAGCGCTGTTTCGGAAGGCGGTGGAGCAGGGCATTGAACCGGGGCTGATCATATCGGCAGCCAAGGAATATTGCAGAGATAATGAGGGCAATGTTCGCCATTACATCTGCTATTCTGACAACTGGCTAGATCAGCGCCGTTGGGAGGATCAGCGATCAGCTTGTACGGCCTCAGCAACGGGTGGTGGATCGGGCATCGAGGATACGGCACGGATGCTGGCAGAGAAAATCCAATCGGGATCCTACGTTCCGTCCAGTGCCTTAACCAGCAGGATGACCGCGATCATGCTTAGACTTGATCTGATTTCGGTTGACCAGCTGCGGCGCATCGGGGTTGAGGCATGAACGGAACCGGGACGCTTCACTTCATCGAGGTTGGCAGCTTTTGCTGGGGTTGCTGGTGCGACTGGTTGATGGCCCATGGCCGAGGCATAGGTGCGGCCATGGTTGATGGCCCTGAAGGGAAGCGTGGAGCGTGGATGACCCGACGTCTGCCGCCCTGTCCCTACGACGAGCCCAGCGAAGCAGCGCGGGCGCAACGACACCTGAGGCAAGCGAGAGCATTGGCGCGATGACAAAGCATCCACCATTTGACACGTTCCGCTTTGATGACATCATCACGGCTGGTCCTGAGCGCATTTGGGGGCTGGAAGCCATCGCTGCGGTGCTCGGAGTATCAACGTCCACGGCGCGGCGAATGGCGAAGGAGGCGGACATGCCAATCTATCGACCAGACGGTTGCCGCTATTTCGCATTCCGATCAGATCTGATCCAGTGGCTGCGCACCAAATGACCGGATGGGGGGTGGTCCTGAACTTTCGCGGTTCTATGGGGACCGGCGGGGGAACACTCGCGCAAGTTTTGCGGTAAATAGGGTTTTTACCACAACACGGCTGAGCGACTTGGTAGGGTTTGATAGGTTTTGGTAGGTTCTGACAGCTTGTCAGATCGATTCGCACCGCGCCAGAATGCAGGCATGTGGCCATTTTCAAAATCATCCAAGCCTGAGATCGAAAACAAGTCTCTCACCTCGCCAGAAGACTGGCTGAGCGAGATATTCGGTGCGGTCCCGACCATATCGGGTGCCACCATCACGGCGGAAACGGCGCTGCGGGTTCCGGCGGTCAACTCGGCGATCCGGGTGATTTCCGAAGCTGCTGCCAGCCTGGATCTCTCGGTGAAATCTGCGGACGAAAAGACTATCTATGCGGATGATCCGGCGGCGGCCTTGCTCCAGGGTGAGGCAAATGAGTGGACCAGCGGCTATGAGCTGATCCGCGATCTGGTAATCGATGCGCTGAAGCAAGATGCTGGTGGCCTGGCCTGGGTGAACCGGGTGGAGGGTCGCCCGATCGAGATCATCCGCTACCGCCCCGGCGTGATCACGGTTGAGTACAACCAGATATCTGGCGAACCGCAGTACAAAATCAATGACAGGCCGGAACCGGCGGCGAATATCATCCACCTTCGCAGCCCCTTCGGACGCTGCCCTCTGACACTGGCCCGCGAAGCGATCGGCGTTGCCTTCGTCCTGGAACGTCACGCCGCGCGGCTGTTTGGCCGGGGTGCCCGCCCATCTGGCGCGCTGATGTTCCCCAAGGGCATGGGTGAAGAGTCCATCAAAAAAGCACGGGCTGCCTGGCGACTGACCCATGAGGGAGACGACACAGGCGGGCGCACCGCGATCCTGTACGATGGTGCCGAGTTCACACCGTTCACGCTGAATAGCACGGACGCCCAGTTCCTCGAAAACCGCAAGTTTCAGATCCTCGAAATTGCCCGCGCCTTCAGGGTGCCGCCCTCGATGCTGTTTGAACTGGACCGGGCCACCTGGTCAAACACCGAACAGATGGGCCGGGAATTCTTGGTCTATTGCCTGGAGCCGTGGCTGCGTGCCCTTGAGGGTGCTCTGCGCCGGGGCCTGTTCCTGACGGATGAGCGCAAGGACCGGGTGATCCGGTTCGATCGCGATGACCTCACACGTGCCGATCTGAACACTCGTGCCACGGTGATCAACAGCCTGATCAGTTCCCGCACAATCAACCCGAACGAGGGCCGCAGCTGGCTGGGCTTGCAGCCCTATGACGGCGGCGATGAGTTTGCCAACCCGAACATCACCACCACAACGGGGCCCGCACCCAAGGAGACCAACGATGCAGCTTAACGATATCCTTGCCGATGCTCAGGATCAGGATCGGGGCCGTGAGTTCGAACTTACCGACCCTGTGACCGGCAAGCCCACGGGCATCAAGGTGCGCCTCGCGGGGCCTGACAGCGCGACCCAGAACCGTGCCCGCCTGAAGCTGTCTGATGATCTGGCAGATAACGCGGATCCCGATGGTCGGGTGTCGGCTGAAGCACGAGAAAAGCTGCGCATCCAATGCCTGGCCGCCTGTGTTCTTGGCTGGGATATCGAGGAAGACGGCCAGCCGGTTCCCTTCTCTCAGACCCATGTCATCCGGCTTTTGAACGCAGCGACCTGGGTGCAGGCCCAGGTGGATGACTTCGCCTCGAACCGGGCCGCATTCCGGGGGGCAACCGATGGATAGGCTTTATGTTGAAACCAAAATCATGGCGCAGGATGACGGGGCAGTTTCCGGCATTGCGTGGAAATTCGCCCAAGCGGACCGGATCGGTGACTGGATCAATCCCGGTTCTTTCAAGGCCACTGCGATGCCTCTGCCCATGCTGTTTGGGCATGATCAGAATGACCCGATTGGTACATGGGACACGGCAGAAGAAAAAGCTGATGGCCTGCATGTCACCGGAAAGCTCTTGATCGATGATGTGCCCCGTGCCCGTGAAGTTCGCGCCTTGGTCAAGGCCGGGGCCGTCCGAGGCATTTCCATCGGCTTCATCACCAAAAAGTCTGAGAATCGAGCTGGGGGCGGTCGCACAATCAAATCTCTCGAATTGCTTGAGGCGTCCCTTGTCACCTTACCAATGCATCCCGGAGCGCAAGTGACGTCCGCAAAATCCGCAGTTGAGGCGCTTCGCCTTGCTGCATCAATTCAACGCGCTGCGGCGCAGATCGCAGCGAGGTAAATCATGCGACACCTGAAGACCAAAGAGCTGCTGGGCAGCACGGCACTAACCCGCAAAGAAGGCGAGACCGACGATCCGTCTGATATCGTCACAAAGGCACTGGCTGACCTGACCAAATCCGTCGACGATAAGTTCAAGGATCTGGAAGAAAAAGCCGAGACCGGCAAGATCACCGATCGGCTGGACAAGCTCGAGGCCAAATCGAACCGGGAAAAAGGTGATCCACCCGAAGGTGAGCCGACCGAAGAGCGCAAGGCCTTCGCCAATTATCTGCGCCTGGGGAACAATCTGTCTGCCGAGGAACAGAAAGCCCTGACCGTTTCCAGTGATCC
>DFBD01000161.1 GCA_002367255.1 Rhodobacterales bacterium UBA3089
CGTTCAATATCAATGGGTTAGGAGCCTAGGTTAATGTTCTTTGCGTTGTGTATCGCTTTGAACCCGTCTCATTCCCACCCTGTTCTGCTCACGTCTCTTGCGAGTATGCCCAATTTGTAGCCTCGTTGGCCGCCGGTGTCACCCTTTGCGGTGTACACCCGAAAATTGTACCGCATGACGATTTATCTTGACAGGGCTCGCGCACAAATCACTTGGCGAGGTGGCGACGCACCCAGTCGGCAAGGCCTGCCTCGTCCAGTTCGCCCGCCGCCAGTGACATGATCACTTCGTATTTCTCCTCTGCCGTAGCCATGAACTCAGCACCGTTCAGGTTGAGGAAAAGCCGCATCACCACCAGGGCTGTGCGCTTGTTGCCATCGGAAAAGGGATGGTTGCGCGCGATGCCAAAGCCGTAGGCCGCTGCGAGATCAGCAAGATCAGGCGGTGGGTTGCCATAGGCCAGCCGGTTGCGGGGGCGATCAAGCGCAGATGCCAGTGCGCCTGTGTCCCGCACCCCCTTCGCACCGCCATGCTCGGAGAGTTGGCGCTGGTGAATGGCTTCCACGACGTCAGCGCGAACCCAGACCGGGCTCGGGATCATTCCGCGAGCTTCTTCAGGACGTCTCGATCCTCGCGCATGATCTCTTCCGCCGCGTCCATCTGCGCGGCGAACGCGGGGTCGTAGGGCGTCAACTCAATCCCGTTGGGGGTTTCGACAGCATAGAGCCGATCCCCCTTCTGAACCCGGAGCCGGGCCAGCAGATCTTTGGGCAGGACAACCCCCACCGAATTACCGATACCTGTGACTTTCAAACTGGACATGATCCGTCCTCCTCATGTGCTTAGTTATAATAAAGGTTATAACAGAGAAATTCAACGGCGGTCCGATTGTATGCCGCAGAGCGCAGCCTTTCTGGCTTTCGCGATCACATAATCCATCGATCGGCGCGTCGGCGGTTGCTTGCCCCGCAGCCGCCAGACAATCACAGCCAAACCGAACTGCCAACGTCTCGTGGCTGCTGTACGCGAAAGCCCGAACTGCCAGGTGATCTGCTTCCAAGCCACCCGCTCAGCCCGGGCCCAGATTAGTTTCGCATCGTCGACCTCAAGCCAACGCAACCAGAGCATGGCCTCGTCAGCTTCGGTGATCATGCGCGGGCTGGGCAATGGCCTGCGCATCTTCGGTTCCTGACCGACCTTGTCGGCGAAGCTGTGGAAATACTCCGGCCAGGCGTTGAAATGCCCCTGCGGTTTTACCCCGGGCATCTGTCGCATGACGTCAGCCGCGAGTTCCAGCCGGTCCTGCACCCGGTTGATTGTCCAGTCAGTCATGGCTTGCTTCCTTCTGTCCGAGGCATTTGCCGTAGAGTTTTTCACCAAGCTGGCGAACCAGTTCCCGTTCCGGCCATGTGAGGCGCTGGTCATCCAGCGATACCGCCAGCAGACCCTGTTCTTTCCATCCGTCGCGTTTGACCTGATCGGGGTTGCGACGGGTGCCGCCAAAGCCGCGTGGAGTGAAGGTCATGCCGGTCATGCCATGCCTCCCCGGGTTTCAATGGCCCAGAGCAGGATGGCGATGGCATCGGCCTCGTTATCATCCGCCGGGCTGAACCCGCGCTCACGGGCCGCATTGATCATCGCCTGCTTCGGGGCATTGCCCTTGCCGGTGGCGTGTTTTTTGATCGTGCCGACTGGCACGCCCTGATACGGCACCCCGCGCATCTCGGCTCAAGCCGTCAACGTAGCCATCAGACCGCCGTAAACGTGCGCAGCATCGGTGCCCGCGTGTCGACGAACTTCCTCATACCAGATCGTGGCGACCGGTCCGCTGAGGCGATCCATCTCCGCCAGCCAGTTCTGGAACCGCAGATAGCGCATACCACCGCCGTCGTAGCGGCTGGGGCGGAAGCTGACGGTGCCGCTGGTGATCAGGCCGCTCTGGGATTTCAGAGCCCAGCCGGTGGTGGTGCCAAGATCAATGGCCAGCAGGGTGCGGTCCATCAGGGTGGTTATTGGCAATTCGGGCCTTGCGTCCATGCTGTCGGTGGTCAGAGTCAAATGAGCCATGGGTGGTCTCCTTTTTGGTTGGCTGCTCGGGGTGGAAGACGACGGTGGCTCTGGTGCTTGGCGGTACTGGCCACCGTCGTCGGATGAATGTGTTGTGGGGTTCTCTTGTGCACACCAACTTCGCAGCCCAAGTCGAACCCAGGGGTAGGTGGTGTCTCTCCCGCGTTTAGCGGGGAGGACACCTACCCCTTTAGGGGGGTAAATCCGGTTTTTGAGTTCCTGCGTAAGTATTTGAAATAACTGGTATTTTTCAGGAAATCGCAGAAACTCAAATCGGGTATTCGGCGAGTTTCCGATTTCCTGCGCAACCGGTTGATTTTGTTGCGAGATTTCAGGAACTCGGAATTTTCCAGCACCCGATTTCCTGCGATTTCCTGCAGGAACTCGGAATTTTCAGGGGCGATCTGAGTTCTTGGGGCGGGCATTTTCTTCATGTTTCACACCCGTCCTGATCAACCCAGACTTCCGGATTTTCGACAGGCAGGCGGACACCGGTTTCGGGACACATGAAGTCCGTCGGCAGCACTTTGACAAAGCCAGGTGAAACCTCACCAGTCTCATCATCGGCTACTTCGTGATCGATTTTCAGAAGCATATCCCTGACACAGAGATAGCCGAATTTTGCCCGGATTGCCTTGAGGCCCAAGTCATCGGCAGGTTCGCCCCGCAGGAATTTGACATGGCCCTTGGTGGCGAGAACACGTAGCCGTTCCCGAATACTGGTCTGGCCACCAAGACTGCCCTTGTTTTCAAACTTCGCCGCAAACTGGGTCAAGGTGAACATCTTTCCCCGCGTCGCCTGATCGGAAATCATCTGGACAATCACGTCGCCTTTGCGATCCCGTTCCGCATCATGTTTCGCGCCAACATCCTTGCGGACCAACCGATCGTTCATCGGGTTCATCTCGACCCATTTGCCTTTCTCCTTGTCGATCAACTTGGAAGGCAGCGCCGGGCCATTTCGCAGCTCGATTTCCAGTTTGCGTTGACTGTTTTCTTCTTCCGGCCGGTGCATGATGATGCCAGAGGTGTAGAATCCGCGCAGGGAACTGGCACCGGACAGGGCCAGAAACGGATCCTCCTTCACCTGGTTCTTGCTGAGCTTCTTGGTGTGATGGACAAGGATCACACCGCAATCCGGGTTCACCGCTTCGCGCAGCACCTCTACGCGGTCCTTCAGGAAAAACATCATCGCGCCGTTGTCGTTTTCACCGCCGCCATCGGGGCCGCCGTCAAAGACATTGCGGATCGGGTCGATACAGAGAATGTCGATGGGATCCTCGGGAAACGCCTCTTTGACCGCAGCGGCGGCCATGGCGCTGCCTTGCTCATCCAGCAGCAATTTCAGCTTCGGCGTGGCCACGAAAGTGTCACGGGCGGCGGCAATCACCTCCGGCGGCAGGGCGATCTGTTTCAACCGTTCGCGCAGGTAATGATACTGGATCTCAGCTTGCAGATAGAACACCCGAAGGGAGCGTGGCGGGGTGAACCCGAGGAAAGGAATGCCCGCCGCCATGTGCACGAGCCAGGAGATCAGGAAGTCGCTCTTGCCGACCTTTGGCGCACCGCCCAGAACCAGCAGGCCACCCGGTGTCAGCACGCGGGGCGCTATGATGTCCTCGGGCATCGGGCTGGTGTCATCGAGCAGTTCGCCCAGCATGAAGGCGGACATGGTGATGGGGACCGGTGCCCCGGTATCGAGCCGCAGGAGCGGCGGGCCGTTCTTTTCAACATGGATATTCCAGATGCGTTCAGCTTCGCGCTGAAGTCGTTCCACCGGCCAGCTCGGGCGCAGCATGGCGGCGTTGTAACCGCAGATGCCTTCCCAGCCCGCATCCTTGGACATGCGGCCCTCGTGCACCATGCGCACGAAGTGTCCGATGGCGGCACTGGCTCCCTCGAAACGCGACCAGTCGTCCTGCGCGCCTTCCCGCACCGGCGAGGTCAGCACATCTCCGGTTTTGGGTTTATCCTCACGCACAAATTCCGGCTCGAGCGATATCCCTGGTGCGGGCGGCATGTCCTGAACGGCTTCGGCAAACTCATCGAGATCCCATTCCTTGTCGGGATTGATCTCGAGGATCTGCACCAGCGTTTTGAGGTTGTTTTTGTAATAAATGCTGCCAGCCACCCGGATTGGCTGATGCGCCGAGCGGAAATGCATGTCGCCCCCGACCTTGGCTGCGATGTCACCGCGCAAACGGCAGGCGCTGGCCACATCACTCCCATCGGCTGGTTCAGTCAGTTTCCACCAGACATGGCATTTCTGCTGACCTTCCGGTGTGATGCCACCACTTTGAACCACCATGGTGGGCGCACCGAGATGTGCCTCCAGATGCGCGCGTTTGGCGGCAATGTCGCCGGTATCAAGATCGACAACCAGAGCCTGCATCTGCAGAACATCGACCGCCTTGGCTTGCCCGGCCTCTCTCACCGTGCCCGGTATCACATAAACGGCGGCACCTTCCTTTGAGGCCCAGTTGGCAAAGGTCGCCATCTTGTCCGGCGTTTCAGAATTTGCCTCGAGCCAGATATTGTGCGGTCGCCCATCGATGCCCTGACCCTTGTCGATGAAACTGCGGACCGGGATCAGGCCATCGCAATAACCGAACACCACGTCCATGAAGGTTGCGATCTGCGCGGAATCCGGTTCATCACCAAACACATCGTTCTGTGGGGCCGCGTCGTTGAAATCGCGCCACGGGTTAAAGTGGACAACGTTTCCTCCATCGGTGTTTTCAGCATCGGTGCCTTTTGCCTCCTCAACCGGCACAGGTCCGGTTTTTGGATCCTCTGGTGTTGTGTCATCATGCTTGTCGCTCATTGGTCCTGCCTCCAGCAGCGGTCCGCGTAAGAGCAGAACCGGCATTCAAAGAAATCTCGGTTGTTGGCGACGCGGGGCAGTAGATCACCCGCATCCGTGGCCTGCAGGATGCGCACCGCGCGATCCGACATGCGCTGTGCCAGGGCGGCATCAAACGGCACCAGCTCGTGGTAGAGCTCCGCCGTGTCTTTGTTGATGGCGGTGAACAGCGCCGGGGCCTCGGAAATCCCCGGCACGCTTGGTTCCATGTAGGCCTGATAGATCGCGATCTGGGCGGCATAGACCGGCTTTGACAGCGCCACGCCTTTCTTCACCGTTTCGCGCCAGTTTCTGGCGTTCATGGTTTTGCATTCCCAGAGTGCCGGGGCGGTAAACCCGAGACCCTCAGGAGCGGCGGCAATGATGCCGTCCACATGGCCACGGATGCGTCCACCCGCGACGGAGAAGCCGAACTGGCCGCCATCGCGTTTTTGCGTGACCAGATCGATCCCGGCCGCGCGCAGCCAGCGGATCGCCAGATCCTCGAGCTGGTGGCCGATTGCGAAGATCCGAAGCGTCTGGCCGCTGAAATCGCCGCCTTCGTCCTTGGGCGCGTTTGTGAACTCAAACTGCAATGCCCGTTCACAAGAGACACCCAACCGGGAGGCCCCGAGATAGGTGCGCGGTGCCGAACGAAGGGTACCGATGGTACTATGATTTAGGCATTGCAGCCGGTCTGATACCAACAACAAACAGCGCACATTGCTTTTTTGTAGGCTGCAAGCCAGAGGAATTTCATAGGAGATTCGGCCGCAATTCATTCGCAACCGCAATGGAGGTCTTGTCAACTTGGGAGCCCGATCTTGCTGTCGACATAGCGGCACGCGGACCGAACGAGCGACCCCGGCGATTTCTGGGCCAGAACGGATTTATTCGCGATAGCACGGGGCGGGGTTGGGCACTGGTCGGTGATGCGGGATACTTCAAGGATCCACTGACCGCACACGGTATCACGGATGCTTTTCTGGATTCCCACCGACTCGCACAGGCGTTTGCGCGAAACCCTAGCGACGTGGGCGAATACCAAGACGAAAGAGATCACTTTGCCCATAGATTGTTCGAGATCACAGAAGACATCGCGTCACTGAACTGGGACCTTGAAATGCTGAAGTTGCTTCACATCGAACTTAATGGCTGCATGAAGGCCGAGGGCGAGTCGCTGAAGGTCGGCGAACTGGCAGGTGCAGTCATTAGTGCCGCATAGATCTGTAAGGTCCGGTGAGCGGCATGCATTCGAGTTGGACCGCCGTGACGCAATCCCAAACGCAACAAATCAAATAACAAGGAGACGATCATGAACACGTCAAAAGACGGTTGGAAAGGTGTTATCAACGGGAAACCAAAGCAAGGTCAAAGTTCGGCTCGCAGCCGGACAACACGAATGAATGACATCCACGCTTTTACTGAAATGACAGGCGACCGAAATCCAGTACACTACAACAAAACGCTGGCGAAAAGCACTCCTTTCGGCAAGCTGATTGTACAAGGTGGGGTCACGACTGGCCTTCTGAACGCATGTGTTGCCGAAGACTTGCCCGGACCCGGCACAGTGTTTCTGAACACCAACTTCACCTTTAAAAAAGCTGTGGGCGTTGATGAGCAGATTACAGGCCACATTGAAGTCGAATCGGTACGGGACGACAAGCCGATCTGCCAATTATACGTCAAAGTCACCGACGAAACCGGCGATATCTGTGTCGAAGGGTCGGCCACGACCTACACAATGCCGTTAGAAATCGTTTGATTCACGCTTTGCTTCGCAATGGTAATTGCTCTGCCTTTCGCGGATTGAACCAGCGTTGGCGAACCGCCAATTTGGGAAACTTGCAATGACATCTGCAAGATTTGGTCAAAAGACCGGCGCAGGTTCATTAATCGCCAGGCTCACGAATACCGGTCGCCAAGTCGACGGCAACGGAAAAATAAGGAAAGGCACCCGAAAGTCGAACTTGCGAATCCCATCAAATTTCTTGTTCGCTAAGACGGAATGGTTACAGACCAATTTCGCATCGCGTGGCCCCATTCAAAACGCCAGCGCGAATTGATGCGGAATTCACGACCAAATCCGCCGAGGCTCATGTTCTGTTCCTGTTGTCCGTTCATAAAGGCATCAGAAACCGAACTTTCAAAGGATGAGACGATGCTTAACACCTCAGGGAAGCCGATGGATGACCATTCCGAGATCGGCCCGTGGAACGCATCAGAAGCGACGTGCGTGAATAACGGCAAATCTACAGAAATCTCCCCGTTTTCTGCATGCCATCTCCAAGCAACAAGCGGCAATACACGCCAAACAAGGTCTACCACCACGTTATCAAGGAGTTGAAACATGAACGTCATTGCCCCACCCGCTGCTGCACCTGACTTGACGGCGATCAAAACCAAGCAACACGCGACCTGGTCTTCGGGCGATTATTCGTCCGTTGGCACAACGCTTCAAATTGTTGGCGAAAACCTAGCCGAAGCGATGGATCTGCGGCCTGATTCCCGTGTTCTGGATGTTGCCGCCGGCAACGGCAACGCAACACTGGCGGCCGCCCGCCGCTACTGCAATGTTGTGTCCACGGATTACGTCACCAGCTGGCTCAAGGCGGGTATGGCCCGCGCAGAAGCAGAACGGTTAACCGTCGCATTTCGTGAAGCTGATGCCGAAGATCTACCATTCGAAGCGGGATCGTTCGATGCTGTTATGTCGACATTTGGCGTCATGTTCACAGCCAATCAAGAGGACGCGGCAGCAGAGCTGATGCGCGTAGTTCGCAAAGGGGGCCGCATTGGCCTAGCCAATTGGACTGCGACCAGCTTTATCGCTGACGTTTTTAGAACAATCGGTAAGCATGTTCCACCGCCGGCTGGGGTGCGTTCACCTCTGGAATGGGGATCTGAAGAGCGCCTGAAAGAATTGTTCGGCGATAGTGCAGAACACATCGACTTCACTCATCGGACTTTTACCTTCCGCTTTCGTTCGCCCGAATTCTGGGTCGAACACTGGCGTGCCGTATATGGGCCCATGACCAAAGCTTTTGAGGCTGTCGGCCCGGATGGTGCCGCCGCGCTCGAAGTTGACCTTGTAGCTCTGGCGCGTGCGGCTTCGAGTGATGAAATCGCGATGATAGTTCCGGCCGAATACGGTGAAATAGTTATCCGCCGCGCGTGATGCAAAAGTGGTTGGGCGCATCTGCCCGACCACAGATCGAAATAGGAGATGACCATGACAGCCGCAGTATACTCTTCACGCCCACTTCCGCTCTTTGACAAATACGGTGGCATAAAAACCCTGCGCCACGTGATCATGGAATTCTATGACCGGGTGCTCGATAGCGATGTGATCGGCCATTTCTTTGAAGACACAGATATGGTCCGTCTGATTGACCACCAGGTCAAATTCTTCACTATGGTTTTGGGTGGCCCTTCAGATTTTTCCGACGAACGCCTTGCCAGAGCACATGCCTTTCTTCGGCTAAACCATGACCAGTTTGACGAAGCTGTGACCCTACTGATCATAACCTTGGAAGAAGCGAATTTCGCGCCTGAAGACCGCGATTCTGTCATCACCGCAATAGAAGCCCGCCGCGGCATCATAGTCACTTGAGGATTTATCATGTTTCCCGAAAACATCAGCGCCCGCTTGTTGAAATCTATTGGAGTCGGCGTTTGCCTGGTTGAAGCAGACAACGGCATCATCGTTTTTTGCAACGCGAGTTTCATGAATTGGTTCGACGCCGCTGAACGCGACATGCTTTTACTGGATGCCGTGCCTGATCTAGCTGCCGAAGACATAGCACGCGCCATCGACGGTGCCGCGATCGAAGTTAAAACCAAGATCAAGCGGCGCACGCTCATCATAGAATTGAGCGCATACCCCGCCGATTTCGATGGGCGCAAGCTTATCGTCTTCGAATGCCAGAACGTATCACGCTTGCGCGAAACCGAAGCCATGATCGACAGCTATGCAACTATGGTGGACCGGCGTACCCGCGATCTTGAACGAGAAAAGACGCAAGTTGAAAAGCTTCTTTTGAACATAATGCCGCGGACGGTTTACGAAGAATACATGACATTTGGGTCTGTTGCCCCGCGATTGTTTGAGCCTGTTAGTGTTCTGATGCTTGATTTCGTGGGGTTCACTCAGATGGCCGCCGCTGCCGATCCTACGGTGACCGTTGCCGAACTCAATGACATCTTCACTGCTTTTGACCGCATCGGAGAGCTTTATGGGTGTGAGCGGATCAAGACCGTTGGTGACTGCTACATAGCGGTCACCGGTCTACCGCATCCGAACCCGGATCATGCGGTTTCAACTGCTAAATGTGCGTCCAAGATGATACGCTATCTTCAAAGGCGCAACAGCACACACCAACACGAATGGCGCGCGCGTATCGGTATTGCGTCAGGTTCAGTTGTGGGGTCAGTCGTTGGTGTTCAAAAGTACATCTATGATGTGTTTGGACCAGCGGTGAATTTGGCCGCACGCCTTCAAGCTTTGTCCGAACCGATGGAGATCACAGTCAGTGATACTGTTTCATCTGAACTGATCGACGATTTTGCGATGACACGCAGGCGAACCGAGAGCATTAGAGGTTTCGGAGAAAGGGAGGTTTGTTGTCTTGAAAAGCATCCAGATACTAAACAGATCACTCGCCCACAGGTACGTGGTAACTTTGGCCTGACCAAAAGAGATGCTTTGCCGGTAGCAAATAGAGGGACTTCAGGTGTCACGACGTTTTCCGTGTGAGACATTCGTGGTACGGTAGGCAACGCAGAGGATGCCCGGCGGGCCGTCGATAATGGTATCGACATAATCGTCGCTCAAGGGTGGGAGGCTGGTGGTCACGTCCGTGGGACAGTTTCAACGATGGCATTGAAACCGACTGTGGTAGATGCCGTCGGTGACGTCCCAGTTATCGCCGCTAGTGGTATCGCCGATGGTCGCGGCATGGCGGCAACACTGACGCTCGGTGCATCCGGTGTCTGGGTTGGCACGCGCTTTCTGGCCGCTGATGAGGTGGCCATACACCCCGACTACCTACACAGAATTCTCGCTGCAAAGGAAAATGATACACAGTATCTGGAGGATTTGTTTGGCGAGGGTTGACCCAACGCTCCACATCGGGTGATCCGAAACTCTACGGTTCGACAATGGGAGCAGGCCGGGCGACCGAAGCTCGGGAACCGACTGGTCGAAACGATGTTCGTAGGCTATTCGCCAACGGCGGGCGGCCTGACACGCTATCGAGCACATACTCCAGGACGCAGTACTACAGGCAACATCGAGGCATTATCATTGTGGGCAGGCTAAAGCGTGGGACTAGTTAAGGAAACAATGCCCGCATGCACGATTGTAACGGATATGGTTGCTGAAACCAAAGATGTTCTCATGAGGCTGCGCCAATCTTGGATTTAGTGTCGGCCAACGCCCAGCGGGTAATTGACCACTGGATCGAAGCTGATCTGTTCGTCTACGCGTGTTTATTCGTGTAGGTGCCAAACGATGAAGTGCATTGGCCTGAAGTTGATAAACCATCGCGAAACTGTTAATAGAGCGATGCATGAAACGGTGAATTGAACGAAACTCTACATTGGACATTCAGCGCATTCATTATGGGTTCCGGATATCCGTTTGGTGGAATCGAACCTTTCGCCTATTATCATTTTGAATGGAGCTGATGTGAATTTCGTATTTGCAGATTTCGAGTTGGATGTCGAACGCGCTGAATTGCGGCGCGCTGGCCAACCTGTTCGGATTGAACCCCAGGTTTTCGATCTGCTGAAGCTGCTTGTCGGGTCCAGTAACCGACTTGTGACCCGCGATGAGATTTTCGAAGAAATTTGGGGTGATCGGATCGTTTCAGACGCTGCTTTGTCTAGTCGCATTCGCGATGCCCGAAAGGCGTTGGGCGATGATGGATCAACTCAGAAATTCATCAAAACCGTCCAAAAGCGCGGATTGCGGTTTGTCGGTGATGTTGAGTCGTCTGACACTGCTGTGGCGACAGTTCGGCCCCAAGAAGAGGTTGTTTTAGCGGGCGAACAGACAGACTCGTTTTCCAGGCCCGCTGTTGCCGTTCTTCAGTTTGAAGACGGATCAGACGAATGTGAAGCCAACCCGCTTTCGATGGCGATAACAGATGAGTTGATCGCAGCATTGTCTGCTTGGCGCTATTTTCCAGTGATCTCTCGCCAGTCGGCGGCACGGGTTGTGACATCAGGATTGAATGCGCCTGAGATTGGAACATTGCTAGGTGCAAGATACCTTGTCCACGGCACGTTCAGGCGAGCGGGTAATAGAATGAAGGTACAGGTTGCCCTGACAGATACCGAATTTGGTACGCAAATCTGGGGTGAACGATTGAATTGCGATCTGGACGAACTGTTTGACTTAGAGGAAGAAATCGCAGCACAGATTGCATCCGTCGTCGCGCCCGAACTAGAAAGCGCTGAAGCACGACGCATTTTACGCAAACCACCCGATGACATGACCGTCTGGGAACTGACCATGCGGGCTGCATCCTTACTGAACCACGGCAAGCGTAGCGACCTCGAGGAAGCCCTTCGTTTGGCCGAGGATGCGGCAGCACGGGCACCGAACTGGGTTTTGCCCTACACGCAGATCGCCACAGCGCAATTTCAAATGGCGATGACAAATTTTTCTTCCGCCGACAGCTCCTCGGCCTTTGCGCCCACGTTAGAGGCCGCACAGCATGCGCTGGATGTTGATCGCAGTGCATGGATCGCGCACGCGCTGACAGCTGTCGGAGAACTTTGGACCAACAAGAATCACGATAAAGCGTTGCTGCACATCCAGCGTGCAATAGAGTTGAATCCAAGTGCGAGCATGAACTACCATTTCGGCGGCTGTATAACCGGGTTTGCTGGCGATCCGACAAAAGCGCGTGCCTATCAAGAGCGGCTTTTCAGGGTTGATCCGACGTATCCTTACCGTGCAGTAATCGAAGCCGACCTTGGACTGTGGCATATGCTAGACGCTCAATATGATGCCGCAAGCGAGCGCCTCGATCGCGCACAGGCATGGGATCCTTTTTATGGGCGGGCGTTGCAAAGACGGATCGCTTTGTCGGGCCTGACCGGCGATCGCGATATAGCTCGGCAAGCCGCCAGCAAGCTGTCCGAGCTAGGCCTGCCAATGGATTTCGACTCGATTGCAAGCTCTTATCCGTTTAGAAAAGATGAGCATAATGAACTATTTCAAGACGGGTTGCGTCGCTCAGGTATCAATCTTTAAACTTCGCATTCGCCGGAACCCCTGCATGGCCCGCTCTCGTCGTCGAAACGGTTGGTGAGAATTCTCACCTCGGTTGTTCTGCCAACGACCGGTTTCTTGCCTTTCTGCGTTGCCAATGACCTTCATCGGGTGAGCCTAGGGCAAGCCGTTCTATCCTGTGGGCGCGTGACCGCGTCAGAGCAAGCTGGCTTTCCCTCAAATTCGAGCCATGCCGAAATCTACTGGCGTTAAGCATCCGCTGCTCGGACTAGTACGGGGCCCACTCGGGCTCATCCCATTTCCCGGCGACGGGCATCCTGCGATCGATTTCCGAACGAAGCGCCGGATCATCGCTGTTTGAATCGCCCCGGGTTTACCGGAGAGTGTTTTGTTCAAATGTCAGGCAACTTTATCAAGGTCGTTCAAGTTTTCATAGAAGGCCTCCTCTGCTTCTTGTGGCGTGATGTATCCGATGGCGCTGTGCAGGCGTTCGGTGTTGTACCAGCTCACCCATTTCAGGGTTTCCCATTCGACCCGTCCGACAGTTTTCCATGGGCCGAGGAAGTTGATGACTTCGGTTTTGAACAGGCCAATCGTGCTTTCGGCCAGCGCGTTGTCGTATGAATCGCCCACACTGCCAACGGAAGGGTCGATCCCGGATTCAGCCAATCGTTCTGTGTATCTAATGGCCAGATATTGGGCGGATTCAAGCGGTCG
>DFBD01000277.1:0-8337 GCA_002367255.1 Rhodobacterales bacterium UBA3089
ACCCTGTTGCCTATCGTTGATCTGGAAATGCAATCCAACTGGATACCGGACGAAAACGTCGGCGGGTTGGGGAAAGCGGCGCGTTGGTATCTCTGGCTTCACATATTCATGGGGTGGGCGCTGTCACTGCTTGCCGTTGCCGGATTTTCCGGCCTTATCAAATCGGACTAATACTATGACCCACACCTTCGAGCTGCGCGTTTATTACGAGGATACCGATCTGGCCGGTATCGTTTATTACGCCAATTACCTGCGCTATATCGAACGGGCCCGTTCCGAGGCGGTGCGGGGTGTGGGGGTGGACCAGTGGGCCATGAAGCAGGACGGGATGGTTTTTGTGGTGCGTCAGGTGGTTGCGGATTATCTATTGCCAGCCAAATTCGACGATGTTTTGACAATCGAGACCGAGACGACCGCACTTAAGGGGGCAACTATGCAGATGCTTCAGACCGTTAAGCGCGAGCGCCAGGTGATCTTCACCGCCGACGTGCGCGTTGCATTTATGACGACCGAGGGGAAGCCCACGCGTTTTCCGGCGATAATCCGCCAGAAACTACTGAAATTACAGGCCTAACCTTGCGCTATGGCGCATTATTTTGCACCAT
Organism: Rhodobacterales bacterium UBA3089; assembly: GCA_002367255.1. Taxonomy (GTDB): domain Bacteria; phylum Pseudomonadota; class Alphaproteobacteria; order Rhodobacterales; family Rhodobacteraceae; genus NORP23. The sequence goes on from DFBD01000277.1 coordinate 606, forward strand.
TATTAAAAATTGACTATCGTTAAGGCCATTGTAGGCATACATGAAACGAAATCAATTCGTTCAGAGAGAGCAGTATTATGGAAGCAGAGACCCTCGCCGCCGCACAGCAAATGGATTTTTCCTTGCTGGCGCAGTTTCTTAGGGCGACCATTACCGTTAAAATCGTAATGCTATCCTTGGTCACGGCATCGCTTTGGTCCTGGGCTATCATTTTCTCGAAGTTTATTTCTTATCGTCGCGCAAGCAAAGAAACGGATATGTTCGAAGATGCTTTTTGGTCAGGGCAACCGCTGGACCAATTATATGAGCGCATTAGTGCTAACCCGCGCAGTGCCTCGGAAAAAGTTTTTGCGGCTGGCATGTCGGAGTGGCGTAAATCCCATCGCTCGGATGGGGGGATGTTGGCAGGAACCAACGCGCGGGTCGAGCGGGCTATGAATGTAGCACTGGACAAATCGGCAGAGCAGTTGAACGCCGGTTTGACGTTTCTGGCCACGGTCGGATCTATCTCGCCTTTCGTCGGGTTGTTCGGCACGGTTTGGGGTATCAAAAACGCATTCGAAGAAATTGCCGCGCAGCAAAGCACCAATCTGGCCGTAGTTGCCCCCGGTATTGCCGAGGCATTGTTAGCCACAGCGATGGGCCTGTTGGCCGCTATTCCTGCGGTGGTTTTCTATAACAAACTGTCGGCCGATGCCGATAAAATCGCTGGTGATCTGGACTCGTTCACAGACGAGTTCACCCTGATCCTTTCGCGTCAAATCAACGGGCCGGACAACTGATATGGGTGCTGGAACCATAGATCGCAGTGGCGGACGGCGGGGGCGCAAGCGTGGCGGCGGGCATCGTCCGATGTCCGAGATTAACGTCACGCCTTTCGTTGACGTAATGCTGGTACTGCTTATCATTTTCATGGTGGCAGCCCCGATGCTGACGACGGGTGTGCCGGTTGAGCTGCCCAAAGCCACAGCCAGCGCTTTGCCTGCCGAAGATGAACAACCTCTGACGATCTCGCTTACGGCTGACGGTCGCGTTATGATTCAAGAGACCGAGGTTGAAGATATGTCAACCTTCATCCCCAAGCTACGCGCAATCGCAGCGGAGCGGACTAACGACAAGGTTTTCTTGCGTGCTGACGGCTCCATTTCTTACGAGGCTGTTATGATAGTGATGGGTGCGCTTAATCAGGGCGGATTCCACAACATCGGGCTGGTGACAGATTCCAGCAGACCAATACCCGAAACGGATGGGTAGGCTGGCATGAGAACCGGCGTAATCATATCGGCACTGTTGCATGGCGTTTTTTTGCTGCTGATAATCGTTGAGCCTATGCGGAGTCCCCCATCGCGCCCCGACGATGTCATCATAAACGAAGTCACACTGATTTCTGCGGCGGACTTTGACACACCGCAGTCGGACTCGCCATTCATACCGGATGCGAATATCGCCGCGATGATGCAGCCGGTGGTCGAGGCCGACGATGCCACCCGCCCCGAAGATGCGCAAGCGCCCGAAGCTACCGAAATGGACATAACCGAAGCCCCCACCGCACGCGACACCGATCCGGATTTATCTGCTGTTGAGCGCCTGAAACAGCCCGATGTTGCTGTGGTAAGCGCACAACCCGCTGCACCGAACATTATGCCACAAGTCTCGCCTGCTATCAGCATGGGGCAGACAGGTAGTTCCCTCTCGGGCTCGTTTATGCCGTCATCTCAACCCCGTTCCGCACCGCGTATCGCCAGCTTTTCCGCTCCGGCGTTGCCTGACAATGCACGGATGAGTGATCGTACAACCGAGACCACCACGCCAGACGAAACTGCAACGGAAACGGCAGAGGAAACCACCGCCGAGGCCCCACCAGAGTCTGCAACCGAAATCATCCCTGAAGCCCAACCCGATGTCCCCCCAACGGCTGCGCCACCGCGCGCGGCAACGCCGCTGCGCCGCCCCTCCAATGTTGAACGTGTTGCCGAAGCCGTCAACCAGGCCATGCGTGAGGCAGAAGAAGCCGCAATACGCGAACTACTAGACGCAGCCACCGCCGAAGCAGCCACGCAAGCGGTTGAAGAACCTACCCCCGTTGCCCCCCTTAGCGGAGGTCAACGTCAGGGGATTATCCAGGCCGTTTCCCGCAACTGGAACAAGAGCATCGTGATCGGCAAAGAGAATTTCGAACAACTGGTGATCGTACTGGAAGTCAGCGTCGCACCTAACGGTATGATTGTGCCGGGCAGCGTTAAACCGCTTGAACCAGCCAATCCCCAAGGCGATTTCCAAGTGGCTTACGATGCCGCTCGCCGCTCGGTGATAAGGGCCGAGGTCATTCCGCTTCCCGCAGGCCAATATCCCGAGGGGGTTCGGCTGGAACTGACATTTGATCCGGCACTTGATGAAGCTGGATTTAACTAATTGGTACAGAATTAAAAATGATGTATATAAAAGAAAAACGAGGCAGAAAATGGCAGTATTACACCGGATAACTGGCACAGCTTTAGGGCTTATGCTGGCGATAATTGCATTTGCGGCGCCCGTGAATGCGCAGCAACCTACATTGAAAATCGACGTAACCGGCGGTGTCGTCGAACCTGTGCCCTTTGCAATTCCGGTATTTATCGCCGAAAACCCGGCGTCTGCCGCCATTGCAAACAACATCACCCGCGTGATTGCCGAGGATTTGTTAAGCACCGGTTTATTCCGCGAAATCCCGAAGGCGGCACATATTTCCGGCGTCTCGAACTTCAACGCGCCTGTGCAGTTTGCCGATTGGCGGGCGATCAATTCACAAGCCCTTATTGTCGGGGCAGTGAGCAGCACGAATGGCCGACTAACCGTTAAATTCCGCCTTTGGGACGTATTCGCCCAAGCGCCGATGGGTGACGGTGTGCAGCTTTCCGGCAGCCCTGAAAACTGGCGCCGGATCTCGCATAAGGTCGCGGATGCGGTTTATGCCCGTCTGACTGGCGAAACCGGATATTTCGACAGCAAGATCGTGTTTGTTTCAGAAACCGGCCCGAAAAATGATCGCCGTAAACGTCTGGCTATCATGGATCATGATGGTGCAGGTCTGGCTTATTTGACCAGTGACGAACACCTTGTGCTGGCGCCGCGTTTCTCACCCAACAACCGTGATATCCTTTATACCAGCTATGAAAGTGGTGTTCCGCGCGTGTATATGATGAACGTCGATACGTTGCAGCTGCGTGTGTTCGAGAACCTGCCGGGCATGGGATTTGCCCCGCGTTTCTCACCCGACGGTGGCAAGATCGTGCTTTCGATTTCCGAGCGCGGGAATACGGATATTTATACGGTTGATCTGTCTTCGGGCCAGCGCACGCGCCTGACTTCGGGTCCATCTATTGATACAGCGCCCAGCTTCTCGCCTGATGGCCAGCAGATCGTGTTTGAATCCGATCGGGGTGGCTCGCAGCAGTTGTATGTCATGTCGGCAAATGGCGGTGACGCCAAACGGATCAGCTTTGGTAACGGGCGGTATGCGACGCCGGTTTGGTCACCACGCGGGGACCTGATAGCCTTCACCAAGATCGTTGGTGGGCGTTTCCATATCGGCGTGATGCGCGTGGATGGCACGCAAGAACGCCTGCTAACCGCCAGCTTTATTGACGAAGCCCCGACATGGTCGCCAAATGGTCGCGTGCTGCTGTTCTTCCGTGTGTCTTCAGGTGCAAACGGCGCCCCGCAGATTTATTCGGTCGATATAACGGGTCGCAACATGCACATGGTTCCGACGCCAAGTTTTGCTTCCGATCCGGCGTGGTCCGGCCTATTAAAATAGAACCCCGTTCCAACGGGGCATCAAGTGTGGTAAATTGTAAATATAACAAATAATAAACGAGGTTAAGAGTATGACATATCTAACAAAAACAGCCGCGATTATGGCTCTTTTAGCAACGGTAGCTTGTACAGACACAACCGGCGGATTATTCGGCGGCAACGGTTCAGACATTAACGGTGCCGGCATCGGTTCGATTGATGAAGCATCACTGGAGTATTTCCAAGCCTCCATCGGCAGCACGGTTCTGTTCGAAGTTGACCAGTCATCCTTGTCCGCCGACACCATCGCAACCTTGAACGCACAAGCCGTGTGGCTGAACACCAACTCTACGGTCTCTATCTTGATAGAAGGTCACGCCGATGAACAAGGCACACGCGAATACAACATCGCTTTGGGTTCCAAGCGGGCCAGCTCGGTTCGTGATTATCTGGTTAGCCAAGGCGTAGCGGATTCCCGCATCAGCATCGTTAGCTATGGTAAAGAGCGCCCTGTTGCTGTGTGTTCCAACATATCCTGCTGGTCCCAGAACCGCCGTGCCGTAACAATCGTAAACGGTGGCATGGGCGTCTAATTAGCTGAAAGGTTGAAGGTAATGATTTCTGAACTACGCGGTGTTTTTGCAGCTGTTCTGATTGCCTGCATGGCTGTTTTACCTGCATCGAGCCAGACGCTTGAGGATGTCCGCTTGGACATTACCCAGTTAAGCGAGCTGATGCAGGAATTGCGCGGCGAGCTGCTGACAACTGGTAATTCCGGTGTCTCACAAGACTCTGTAGGGACCATATTGCAACGCCTGAACATCCTTGAAGCAGACCTGAGCGCAGCTTTGGGTTTGGTCGAAACGCTGGAATTTCGCGTGGTGCAAATCGCCGACGATGCTACGCGTCGCATTGGCGATCTGGAATTCCGCCTGACGGAGCTGGAAGGTGGCGATACAGCATCACTTACCCCGCCTCCGCCGCTTGGTGGAGAAAGCACGATTGGCAATGACGGACAGGAATTGGCCTCGGACGAGCAACGCAGCTTTGATACTGGTGTGACCATGTATGAAGCGGGTGAATATCAGGCAGCAGCCGAACAATTCACAACATTCACCATGACCTACCCCGGCGGCCCGTTAACCAGCGAGGCACAGTATCGTCGCGGTTTGGCATTGGCTGGCTTACAGGATTGGAGCGGGGCTGCACGCAGCTACCTCGACAGCTTTAGTGGCGCGCCAGATGGCCCTTTTGCACCTGTTTCGCTTTACGAACTCGCGGCAAGCCTCGGGGCATTGGGGCAGACAGATCAGGCCTGTTTGACGCTGGATGAAATCGGCATACGGTATCAGGATGTAAACGCCGAACTGGGCGCACAAATCCTTGCCCAAAAACAAGCACTGGCTTGTCCTTGAGCGATTTAATCGAGGGGCTGGATCGCGCCCTTTCCGATATCCCTAATACGACGCTTGGCGTTGCTGTATCTGGTGGCGGCGATTCTGTAGCACTTCTGCATATGCTTGCCGCACGGGGCGGCGGCTTGCGGGCGGTTACCGTTGACCACGGTTTGCGCGATGAAAGCGCCGACGAGGCCGCGCAGGTGGCAAGTCTATGTGAAGACCTCGGCATTCCACATCAGGTGTTGAAATGGCGGGATTGGGACAAGTCCGGCAACCTTCAGGACGCGGCACGCAAAGCACGGCTACGGCTGATTTCAGCTTGGGCAGCCAAGGAAAGCATTACACATGTCGCCATGGGGCATACCCTGGATGATCAAGCCGAAACGATGTTGTTGCGCCTCGCCCGTGGGTCTGGCGTAGACGGGTTATCCGGAATGGCCGCACAGCGTGTGGATGGCCCGTTAACGTGGGTGCGCCCGTTGTTGCATGCACGGCGTGATGAATTGCGGGCGTACCTGATTAAGAACGGCGCTGGCTGGATCGACGACCCCTCGAACGACGACCCGAAATATGATCGCGTAAAGGCGCGCCAGGCCTTCGCGACTTTGGCCGGTTTAGGCATTACGCCCGACGGTTTGGTTGCAACCGCTAACCGTATGCAAGATGCGCGAATGGCACTGGAGGCCGCGACGCAAGCGCTCGCTGACGCCTGCCTTCTAATCACCGATGCCGGCGAGGTCCGGTTGGAAATAGCAACATTCAACGCCGCCCCTGACGAGCTGCGCTTTCGACTGTTATCTGCCACTCTGCAATGGATAAGCGGGGCACTTTATCGCCCGCGCTTTGACAGCCTTCGCGGTGTATTGTCCCGCATTGACGACAAAAACGGACAAACATTGCATGGATGCGTAATTCGTTCACACTCCGGCAATATTATCGTGCGAAGAGAGGTATCAAAGGTCGAACGCCCCTGCCCCTTGAATGATGTTTGGGACCATCGATGGGTGCTTACAGAACGTGGGGATGAACCCGCCAAAACCATCGCCGCATTGGGCGAGGGAGGGCTGCGGGAATGCAAGAACTGGCGCGATACAGGGCACGCACGTGAAGTGCTGCTGGCAAGCCCGGCGGTATGGAATAAGGGCCAATTAGTGGCTGCCCCCTTGGCCGGAATGGGTGATGGATGGGCAATTGAGTTAAAATATGGTAAAAAAGGTCTACACAAGTCCTTAATCACACGTTGAAAGTCGGGGCTTAGACCCTATGTTACAAACAACAGCGCGGGCCGAGTCGTCTGCGTTAAGTAATTGAATACTTTTAGGAGAGCATACTGTGGGTAATAATAAAAACATCGCGTTTTGGGTTATTCTATTCCTGTTGATGGTCGCCTTGTTCAACATCTTCAACGGCGGACAATCCACGACAAACGCGACACAGGTCTCGTTTTCGGAGTTCCTCGACAGTGTGGATGCAGACCAAGTTGACGCGGTAACGCTGGACGGCGAGAAGATATACATCCGCAGCGGTTCCAATAACTTTACAACAATTCAGCCACGCGACGCCGATATTCTGCCGGTTCTGCGCGACGCTGGCGTGGCGATCGAAGCCTCTGCACAAGAACAATCCGGCTTCATGTCGATGCTAGGTGTTTGGCTGCCGTTCATCCTGCTAATCGGCGTCTGGGTGTTCTTCATGAACCGCATGCAAGGTGGCGGCAAAGGCGGCGCGATGAGCTTCGGCAAGTCTAAAGCCAAGATGCTGACCGAAAAGCAAGGCAAAGTGACCTTTGACGATGTCGCCGGTATCGACGAAGCCAAGGAAGAGCTTGAAGAAATCGTTGAATTCCTGAAAGATCCGCAAAAGTTCACCCGCCTAGGCGGCAAAATTCCGAAAGGCGCGCTGCTTGTTGGCCCTCCGGGAACCGGTAAAACATTGCTGGCCCGCGCAATCGCTGGCGAGGCTGGTGTGCCGTTCTTCGCGATCTCGGGGTCGGATTTTGTTGAAATGTTCGTCGGCGTTGGTGCAAGCCGCGTGCGCGACATGTTTGATCAGGCCAAAAAGAACGCGCCGTGTATCGTTTTCATCGACGAGATCGACGCCGTTGGCCGTCACCGTGGCTCGGGTTACGGTGGTGGTAACGACGAACGCGAGCAGACGTTGAACCAGTTACTGGTGGAAATGGATGGTTTCGAGGCAAACGAGGGTGTGATCCTTCTGGCCGCGACCAACCGTCCTGACGTTCTGGATCCGGCCCTGCGCCGTCCCGGTCGTTTTGACCGCGAAGTACACGTATCGAACCCCGATATCAAAGGGCGCCAGAAAATTCTTAGCGTCCATGCACGCAAAGTGCCGCTTGGCCCTGACGTTGACCTACGGATCATCGCACGTGGCGCGCCAGGGATGTCTGGTGCCGATCTTGCGAACCTTGTGAACGAGGCCGCCTTGATGGCCGCACGCACAGGTAAACGCGTGGTTACGATGGAAGACTTCGAGGCCGCCAAAGACAAGATCATGATGGGCACGGAGCGCCGCTCGATGGTTATCACGTCGGAACAGAA
>DFBD01000277.1:8407-10609 GCA_002367255.1 Rhodobacterales bacterium UBA3089
GTTGTTTCCCTGCCGGAAGTTGACCGCCTGAACTGGCACAAAATTGAATGCGAACAGAAGCTGGCGATGACTATGGCCGGTAAAGCCGCCGAGATTATCAAATATGGCGCTGATCGTGTAAGTAACGGTCCTTCGGGCGATATTCAGCAAGCGTCTGCCTTGGCACGCGCGATGGTGATGCGCTGGGGTATGTCCGATCTGGTCGGTAATATCGATTACTCCGAAGCGCACGAGGGGTATTCAAGCGGCAGCGCAGGTGGATTCTCGCTTTCTGCAAAAACGAAAGAACTGATTGAATCCGAGGTTAAACGTCTGATCGATGATGCCTATACCGAAGCGTACCGGATACTCGAAGAAAAATCCGAAGAATTCGAGCATTTGGCGCAAGGTCTCCTGGAATATGAAACGTTGACTGGCGAAGAGATCGGTCGCGTTGTGAAGGGCGAACCTCCGCACACAGACGACGAGGACGATGCCGACTCTGCGAATGGTGGCTCGGCCAGTGTCACGGCAATTCCGAAGGTTGGGAAGCCAAAAGACGATGGTGGTATGGAACCTCAGCCAAGCTAAACTCCACGAACATATTCAATAATTTAAGGGCGACTACGGTCGCCTTTATTTTTGCCCGCTGCAAAGTATGCATCGGCACACTGTTTTTGCAATTTTGTCGCACTATCGCTTCGGGATGTCGAAAAAGGTCTCGCCAAGGGGCGGTTTGGCTCCTAACAATTGTAGGAAACATCTGCCGATCGTAAAGGGACCAGTCATGGGTTACAAAACCGACATCGAAATCGCACGCGAAGCCAACAAGAAGCCAATTCAGGAAATAGGCGCCAAACTGGGTATCCCCAGCGACGACCTGCTGCCGTTCGGCCACGACAAGGCAAAGGTATCGGCCGAATTCATCGCGGCGCAAGCTGGCAAAGACGACGGTAAACTTATTCTTGTGACCGCGATCAGCCCGACACCGGCTGGCGAAGGTAAGACAACCACAACCGTTGGTCTGGCTGACGGCCTGAATGGCATCGGCAAGAACGCGATGGTGTGTATCCGCGAGGCCTCGCTTGGCCCGTGTTTCGGCATGAAGGGGGGGGCTGCGGGTGGTGGTTACGCCCAGGTCGTGCCGATGGAAGAGATGAACCTGCACTTCACAGGCGATTTCCACGCGATCACCAGCGCGCACAACCTGCTAACAGCCATGATCGACAACCACATCTATTGGGGTAATGCGCTGGAAATCGACGAGCGCCGCATCACATGGAAACGTGTTATGGACATGAACGACCGCGCCCTTCGCGACACGGTTATCAGCCTTGGCGGCATCGCAAATGGTTTCGCACGCCAAACGGGATTTGACATTACCGTAGCATCCGAGGTCATGGCAATTTTGTGCCTCGCCAATAATCTGGAGGATCTGCAAAACCGCCTTGGCGATATTATCGTGGCCTATACCCGTGATCGTAAACCAATCTACTGCCGCGACATCAAAGCCGACGGCGCGATGACGGTTTTGTTGCAACAAGCGATGCAGCCTAATCTGGTTCAGACGCTTGAAAACAATCCGGCCTTCGTTCACGGCGGCCCTTTTGCCAATATCGCGCATGGCTGTAACTCCGTTGTGGCAACCAAGACCGCGTTGAAACTGGCGGATTATGTAGTGACCGAGGCAGGCTTTGGCGCCGATCTGGGGGCCGAGAAATTCATGAACATCAAGTGCCGCAAGGCGGATCTGGCACCGGACGTCGTGGTGCTGGTCGCCACTATCCGCGCAATGAAGATGAACGGCGGTGTGGCGCGCGCCGATTTGGGCACGGAAAGTGTGGACGCCGTAAACAACGGTGCGCCAAACCTTGGCCGCCATATCGAAAACCTGAAGACCTTCGGCGTACCGGTAGTTGTCGCCATTAACCACTTTGTTACCGATACCGATGCCGAGGTGCAGGCGGTTATCGATTACGTCGCCACGCATGGTTCGGAAGCGATCCTGTGTAAGCATTGGGAATTCGGTTCAAAAGGGACAGCAGACCTCGCAACACGCGTTGCGGAAATCGCCGATGCCAATGTTTCACAGTTCGCACCGCTCTATCCTGACGACATGTCGTTGTTTGATAAAATCGAAACCATCGCCAAGCGCATCTATCGTGCGGACGAGGTCATGGCTGACAAGAAAATTCGTGCCCAATTGCGCGCATGGGAAGACGC
>DFBD01000266.1 GCA_002367255.1 Rhodobacterales bacterium UBA3089
CCGAACAGAAAAAGAAGGGTGGAAACGGTCAGGGTCGTATAAATATTCGGGCCCAACGCGCCATCAGCCCAAGTACCAAACCCCTCACGAATCATATCCATTGCAGTCATAGTTTCCTCCTGTTCAGGAAGAAATCTTAGGGCACTTGTGTTAACGAGCATTTAACAAAAATCATTGCTATCTTATTAATATGTATTAATAAAATATTAATACACTCGTATTTATTTCCGATATTCGTTAAGAGTTTCGGGTTCAGGCAGCAGGTCTGCCATTGAAACAGAAACCGGCCCTTGCTGCACAATTCGGCAATGCTTACGCCCCAAAGCACGCGGGTGCGAAACGCCGCAGGAATGGGCGATCAGGTTAGTGCCATAGTTAATTTTTCCGACGAAATTTTTCACACGCACGGATTTTTCCGCAGGGTTTAGGCCATTTTGAAGGCTGGCTTTATGCGTTGTAATCCCCGTAGGGCAGGTGTTTTTGTTGCACTTCAACGCCTGAATACAACCTAGCGCAAACATGAAACCTCGTGCTGACGTCACAAAATCTGTGCCCGCACAATAAGCCCACGCAACTTCGGCCGGGGTTATTAGTTTACCCGATGTGATCACCTTTATCCGGTCGCGCAAGCCATATTTGATCAGGGCATCCACGACGATTGGCAAGGATTCCTTAACCGTTAAGCCAACACTATCCATCAAAGGCATCGGGGCCGCACCTGTACCACCATCGCCACCGTCGATAGTGATGAAATCAGGGGCGCTTTCGATTCCCCGAATATGGATTTCTTTGCACATATCTTCGATCCAGCCATAGCCGCCGATCACAGCCTTGAACCCTACGGGCAGGCCTGTGATATCGCGGGTGTGGGCGATGAAATCCAACAATTGTCCGATACTGTCAATTTCAGGATGGCGGTTGGGGGAAATAGAGGCCTCCGCCGCTGGAATACCGCGTATCGTCGCGATCTCGGGTGTGACTTTGGCCGCTGGCAGAATGCCGCCCTTGCCGGGTTTGGCGCCTTGGCTCATTTTCAACTCGATCATCTTGACTTGCGCGTGCGCGGCCACTTCGCACAACTTATCATCATCCAGCCCGCCATCAGCATTTCGCACGCCGTATTTGGCAGTACCCATCTGGAAAACGATGTCGCATCCACCTTCCAGATGAAACGGCGACAACCCGCCCTCGCCCGTGTTCATCCAGCATCCGGCCTGCTTTGCGCCTGCGGAAAGTGCGCGCACTGCCGGTTTGGAAATCGCGCCGAAGCTCATGCCTGAAATGTTGATCAGGGACTTCGCTGTATAGGGTTCACGGGCATAAGGGCCGATCACGACGGCGGGGGCTTCCTTGGCGTCTTCGTCAAGCACCGGGAACGGGCAATTCACGAAAAGCGGCGTGCCGGGTTGGGTTAAAACCTTGCTTGATCCAAACGCGACGGTGTTGTCTTTGCCTTCTGAAGATCTTTCAACCCAGTCACGTTCCGCCCGGTTAAAGGGCATTTCCTCGCGATCCATGGCGAAGAAATACTGGCGGAAGAATTCCCCCAAACTGCTGAACAAATACCGGAACCGCCCAAGCACCGGAAAGTTGTGCCGTACCGCGTCTTTGCTTTGGCGCACATCAATTATGTAAAAGACGACAAGAGTTACAGCCGCAATCCCGATGGCCAGTACGAACAAAACCGCGAGCATGTCCGACACAGGAAACAGGGCATTTAGTAAGGATTCCATAACGGCATCTTTCAAATTGATTAACAGTGCACCCACCAGAATACAGATGCCTTCAAAGTTAGGCTAAATACCTTGTCGAGTCGCCGGTCAACGAAGCGGCATCACGAAGATTTCAATGGCTTAATCAATAATTAGCAATGTCGCCGCAACACCCAGCGCCACGCCGCATAGCGCCCAAATCCATGAGCCTGATTTAGGGGTAGGTTCGGGGGTATTGTTAAGGTTTATTAACGCCGCTTCGGCCAAAGCTGGCAAACGTGGACCAAACCGGGCAAGGACTTTCGCGGTCGCTGCCAGATCGCGGGCGACGGCTTTGGGGCCGAGGCTATCAAGGATATACCGCTCGATCACAACGCCGGATGTATCCCACATGTTCAAGTTGGAATCAAAAGTGCGTGTGACCCCTTCGACAACAACCATAGTGCGTTGAAGCAGGATCAGCTCGGTTCTGGTTTGCATCCCGAAACGCGCTGTCACATCGAACAAGTGCTGGAGCAACCGCGCCATGGAAACCTTCGACGCATCATGATCGAAAATCGGTTCACCCACGGCCCGAAGAGCTTGTGCAAATGCGGCGACATCTTGATCGACGGGAACATAGCCCGCCTCGAAATGCGCTTCGGCAACGCGGGTATAATCGCGGTTCAAGAACCCCATCAAAATCTCGGCGTAGACTTTGCGCGTATAGGTATCGATCCGGCCCATGATACCGAAATCAAGCGCAATCAAATCGCCGTTCGGCCCGCGCATCAGGTTACCCTGATGCATGTCGGCGTGGAAATATCCATCCCGCAACGCATGGCGTAAAAAGGTTTGCAGGATACGTGTGGCGAATTCGGTCGCGTTTTGTCCGGTTGCCAGAACGGTTTCAACGTCGCCCAGCGGAATACCCTCGACCCACTCGGTTGTCAGTACACGACGGGCGGACAAGTCCCACACCAACGTCGGCACGCGGAACCCTTCGTCATCTTTCGTGTTGGCAGCAAATTCATCAGCAGCCGAGGCCTCCATCCGCAGGTCCAACTCTCCATCCACGACGCCGGAAAAATGTTCGATAACCGCGCGGGGACGCAAGCGGCGCGCAGCGGGCGAGATGTGCTCGATAATCCACGCAGCCAAGAAGAACGCATCAACATCCTTAAGAAAAGCGCGCTCAATGCCGGGACGCAGGACTTTCACCGCTACGACCTGTCCGGTTTCGCGCACAACCGCCTTATGCACTTGCGCCAGCGAGGCGGCAGCAACAGGTTCCGAGAAACTCTCGAACACTTCGTCGATTTTGATACACAGCTCGGATTCGACTTCGGCCTTGGCGATATCTGTGTCAAAGGCAGGCAGCGCATCTTGCAAAATCCGCAATTCTCTTGCCAGTTCCATGCCGACAATATCGGGGCGTGTCGAAAGCAATTGCCCGAACTTGATATAGGCCGGACCAAGCGCCGTTAATGCGCGCAAAATCGGGGGTTGGTCAGGGTCACCGCGAAGGCCGAACCACTGAACAGGCCAACCGATAATACGTGCCGTGATACGGATCAATCGCGGCGCATCCATCGCCTCCAACGCCAAACGCATTGCACCTGTTCGCTCAAACGTGGCGCCTGTACGGATCAAGCGCCAGATATTATGTGGGCCCCTCATGTTTTCCAGCCCGAATGTAGCGCGGCAATACCCAACGAAAGGTTGCGGTATTTGACTTGGCTAAACCCGCCATCGCGGATCATCTGCGCAAACTGTTCCTGTTTCGGGAATTGCCGGATCGATTCCACCAAGTATTGATAGCTGTCGCGGTCATTCGCGATAATCTGCCCCATGGGCGGGATAATGTTGAAACTGTACCTGTCATAGGCCCACTGCATCGCAGGGTTCGGGATGCTCGAAAACTCCAACACCAAAAACCGCCCGCCGGGCTTAAGAACCCGGTAAGCTTCGTTAATGGCATCCTGAATGCGGGTGACGTTGCGAATGCCGAAACTGATGGTGTAGGCGTCAAACGTGTTATCCGCAAACGGCAGCGCCATCGCATCACCGCACACCCAGTCTAGGCTGTCTTGCAGGCTCTCGGCGTCTGCGCGCAACCGTCCCTCGTCCAGCATGGATTGTGTCATATCAAACACTGTCGCATGCCCACCGCCCGCACGTTTCAAAAACCGGAACGAGATATCCCCCGTACCACCCGCCACATCCAGCAGTTTCATGCCTTTGCGCGGGGCCAGCCAATCCATCATTGCGTCTTTCCAGATGCGATGCACGCCCATGCTCATCGCATCGTTCATAACGTCGTATTTGGAGGCAACATTGGTGAAAACACCGTGAACCATGCCTGCCTTGGCATCCTCGTCCACAGTCTTGAATCCGAAATGGGTTTTCTGGGTCATCAGCCTGATCTCTAGAGTCGCGTTGACACCAGAGTTATATGCCTTTTGACGAAGTTACAATTCCAGACCGCGGTCTTATTCGACCGCCTCGGCCCCTTTCGGGATAACAGCCCCGAACTGGCGCGTGCGGCTGCGGTAATCGGCGATAACTTCGGCGTAAACCTCAGGCGTGAATTCCGGCCAGGAATTCCCAATAAACGCCAATTCTGAATAGGCACTTTGCCATACCATGAAGTTTGAAATCCGTAGTTCGCCTGCTGTTCGAATAATCAGGTCCGGGTCGGATTGCGCCGCCGTATCCAGATGATCCGAGACCACCTGTTCGGTTATATCATCAACCGCCAATGTCCCGTTCTGCACTTTGGCAGCAAGCGTGCGCGTGGCCCTGACTAGATCGTCTCTGCCACCGTAATTTATCGCGACATTCAGCGTGATAAGGGTGTTATCCTTGGTTAACGCCTCCAGGTCCGCCATTTGAACACGCAAATCGGCAGCCAACGGTGCCGGGTCACCCAAGAAATTAACTTTGATATTTTTCTCGTTCAGTTCAACAAAGTTGTTCTGCAGATATCCACGAAACAGCTTCATTAGGCCTTCGACCTCATGGGCGGCACGTTTCCAGTTTTCAGTAGAAAATGCATAAAGGGTTAACGTGGTAACACCCAGTTCTGTACTTGCCTTAACTATGTCCTTAACGCGGCTGGCACCGCGCTTGTGCCCCACTAGGCGCGGCAAGCCTCGTTTTGTCGCCCAGCGACCATTGCCGTCCATGATTATACCAACGTGCACATCGGCTCCTTTGTCCACCTTTGGGTAAAGGGTTAATCTAATCGGGTAAAATTCTCAACCAACAATTGTAAATAGCTGACAGCATAGGATATATTCCGCCACATGTTGTTTAAATTTTCAGGGTTCTAAATGCGCGTATTAATCACAGGAGGGGCCGGATATATCGGCACCCACACTATGTTAGAGGTTCTTGGCGCTGGCCACGAGGTTTGCGTGATCGACAACTTCTCCAACAGCGCCCCCGAAGCGTTGGAGCGTGTTAAAACCCTGTCGAACCGCACCTTTACGTTCCAAAACGCCGATATGCGCGACCGCGAGGGGCTAACCCGCCACCTCAAAGACTTCAAACCCGATGCCGTGATCCATTTTGCTGGCCTAAAGGCCGTCGGTGAATCCGTCGAAAAGCCGCTGGAATACTATGAAAACAACGTCCAAGGTACGATTAACCTTTTGCAAGCGATGAAGGCTGCCGATTGTAATAACATCGTCTTCTCCTCCAGCGCGACGGTCTACGGTGACCCGGATTTCCTGCCAATAACCGAGGATCACCCGCTTCGTTCAACCAACCCTTATGGCCGCTCCAAACTGCACATCGAAGAGATGTTGCGCGATTTGGCGGCCTCCGACCCCGATTTCACCGCCGCTATCCTGCGGTATTTCAACCCTGTCGGCGCCCACGAAAGTGGCCGTATCGGCGAGGACCCAAGTGGCATTCCCAACAATCTGATGCCCATGATTGCACAAGTCGCTGTCGGGCGACGCGATCAGGTCAAGGTTTTTGGCAACGACTATGACACCCCCGACGGCACCGGCGTTCGCGACTATATTCACGTGGTTGATCTGGCCAAAGCGCATGTCGCGGCCCTTGACTGGACGCAATCACACCAAGGCGCGCGGGCGTTCAACCTCGGCGTTGGGCAAGGGGTTTCTGTCATGGAAATGATTGATGCTTTTGCCACGGCAAGTGGCCGGGAAATCCCGTTCCAGAACGACCCGCGCCGTAAAGGCGACATCGCGACATGCTATGCCGACCCCGCCCGAGCCGAGGCCGAACTTGGCTGGAAAGCCCACATCGGTTTAGCCGAAATGTGCGGGTCTTGTTGGCATTGGCAAGACACAAACCCCAACGGGTATAAAACAAAGGTTTGACGCTTAGACTAAAGGGTAGTTAAGAGTTACTTGTCACTTAGGGGCTGAAAACAGTTAGACCTAATACATCCCGCGCCTCTTCACACATGCAGAATCGCGATACTAACCTGAAAGCCGAAATATGACCGTCAGAACCAGAAAACCCGCTGCTGAACGCAAAAAAGAGATTGTCGATACCGCGATCCTTTTGGCTGCCGAATGTGGCCCTGACCGTCTAACGACCGAAAGTCTGGCCAAGGAAATCGGCATCTCGCAACCCGCGATTTTCCGTCATTTTCCCGCCAAATCAGATATTTGGGAGGCTGTAGGCGATCGCATCTGCACCCTGATGAGCGAAAGCGGCCAATTGATCGAAGCGACCGGACCGACAGACCGTCTGCGTAAAATTGTAGCCGCACAGCTTGCGTTCATCGAATCCACGCCTGCCGTCCCCGCCATTCTGTTTTCCCGTGAATTGCATTCAGAAAACGAGAAATTGCGGGCATTCTTCGCTGGCCTAATGGCCCAACGCCATCAAAGGCTCGTCAAGCTATTCGAAAACGGCATTAAATCCGGTGAATTCAACAAGAGCATGAATCCAGACGACGCCGCTTATGTGGTGCTGGCATTAATCCAGGGCCTGGCCATGCGCTGGTCGTTGAATAACCGCAACTTCGATCTTGTCGAAGCAGGCAGCAACATGCTGGATGTGCAACTAAGCGGGTTCTCCAGCCGCTAAGCCACCAGCGCGACGATATCCAACATTATACGGTTCAGATCGAAATCCTTCGGCGTATAAATCCGTGCGATGCCCATATCCATCAGCGCGGCACAATCCTCGTCAGGGATAATCCCGCCAAGAATCACCGGAATATCAAGCCCGGCGCCCTGCATCCGTTCCATCACCTCGGCTATCAACGGCAGATGCGAGCCCGACAGAATCGACAAACCGACAACATGCACCTTTTCGTTTATGGCGGCCTCGACAATCGCTTCGGGCGTCATGCGGATGCCCTCGTAGGTTACCTTCATCCCGCAATCCCGCGCACGAACCGCAATCTGTTCCGCCCCGTTGGAATGCCCGTCCAACCCCGGTTTACCCACAAGCAAACGAATTGGCGAACCCAGCTCAGCCGCCACGCGGCTCACTTCGGCCTGCACATCCTCCAGCCCTTCGGTGGAATTCGACATGGCCGAGCTAACCCCCGTCGGCGCACGATACTCCCCGAACTCGCCACGCATCGCCATGCCCCACTCGCCGGTGGTCACGCCAGCCTTTGCCGCCGCGATCGAGGCTGGCATAATGTTCACCCCGTCCCGCGCATCGCTACGCAATTGATCGAGCGCGGCCTTCACAGCCTCATCATCGCGCCCGTCACGCCATGCATTCAGGCTATCAATCTGTTCCTGCTCAACCTTCGGATCAACCACCATGATCCCACCCTCACCGGATGTCAGCGGGCTTTCCTCGCCGTTCTGGAATTTGTTAACCCCGACAACCATGGTTTCCCCAGCCTCGATCCGCCCGATACGGGCCGAATTGGACATAACCAATTGCGTTTTCATATATTCAATCGCTGAAACCGCGCCGCCCATCTGATCGATATGCTCAATTTCCGCCCGCGCACCAGCTTTCAGCTCTTCGACCTTGCGATCAACGGCAGGGTTTTCGTCAAACAGATCATCGAACTCCAACAGGTCGGTTTCATACGCCATGATCTGCTGCATCCTTAGCGACCACTGCTGGTCCCAAGGCCGCGGCAAGCCTAACGCCTCGTTCCACGCTGGCAACTGCACCGCCCGCGCTCGTGCCTTTTTCGAAAGGGTCACGGCCAGCATTTCAATCAAGATACGGTAAACGTTATTTTCCGGTTGCTGTTCTGTCAAACCAAGGCTGTTAACCTGTACGCCGTACCGGAACCGCCGTTGTTTGGCGTCACTCACGCCGTAACGATCGCGGCAAATTTCGTCCCACAAATCCACGAACGCCCGCATCTTGCACATCTCGGTTACAAACCGGATGCCTGCGTTTACAAAGAAACTGATCCGCGCAACCACCTTCGGGAAATCTTCCGCCGGAACCTGCCCGCGCACCTGATCCAGAACGGCAATCGCGGTGGTCAGCGCAAATGCCAACTCCTGTTCCGGAGTCGCGCCCGCCTCTTGCAAATGATATGAACACACATTCATCGGGTTCCATTTCGGCACAGACGTATAACAATACTCGGCAACGTCGCCGATCAGTTTCAGGCTGGCCTCGGGCGGGAAAACATATGTTCCACGGCTAAGATATTCCTTAATAATATCGTTCTGAACTGTCCCTTGAAGGCCCGTAATATCCGCCCCTTGTTCCTCGGCTACAGCGATATACAGCGCCAGCATCCAAGCCGCAGTGGCGTTGATTGTCATCGACGTGTTCATCTGCTCCAGCGGAATATCCGCAAACAGCGCCCGCATGTCACCCAGATGGCTGACCGGCACACCAACCTTGCCAACCTCGCCTCGCGCCAAGATGTGATCGCTGTCATATCCTGTCTGCGTTGGCAAATCGAACGCAACTGAAAGCCCCGTCTGGCCTTTCGCCAGATTGGAACGATAAAGCGCATTCGATGCCACCGCTGTCGAGTGCCCGGCATAAGTGCGGAACAGCCACGGCCGATCTTTGGTTGCTTGCGTCACGTGCGACTCCAATTCTATATTGCGTTGCAGCATAGATTTACAAAGCTAAGATAATTACGCAAGAGGAAAGTTTGTCGGAACATTCTTTCACTGTGGATTTTCCAAAATAAAAGGCGACCCGAAGGCCGCCCTTTTATTCGTACTAAAAATTGATTTTTAGTTATAAGTGAACGTCGGGATTTCACAGACGTTAATGCCGTTGCTGACCACCTCGTCGCCATCGCTAAAAACAGCTTTGAAGTCGAATAGGCAATATCCGGTACCATCGTCAAAATTGATGTTAATAGAATCATAACCACCTAGAACATCGTAACCCAGAATGTCTTCTTCCCAACTTGTCGAGCCTTTGTTGGAACCATAAAATTCCACCATCACATAGCCGGTCTGGTTAACAATTGTTACAACCCGGTTCAACGCCGCCGCAGGAAGCGCAAATGTTGCTGACAAAATGCCTGCCGCCGTAATTGCCGTTAATACTTGTTTAATACGCATCAAATTATCCTCTAGCTCTACTATTTATTGTCACACAAAACCAAGGCACTCGTATTTTGATTCTATGGTCAAATTCATAGTCCCTATTTTTTATGTCATAAATATGACGGCAGCCGCCATAAAGGAAGGGCAACGCTATCGCGCATCATTTAGTCAGGTCAGCTAACTATCGCCAAAATATAGCAATATAAATACAAGAATATCACATCAAATGTAACAATATGTCCGCTGCACCGCACAATTTAATTGTTGTGGAGCCTCTGTTTTCATGTAATGACGTATATACGCGCGACAGCGCAACTATATTACAACGCCAACATATGAGGCCCATTATGTCCACCGCTGCACTCAAAGATCTATACGAAGTCGGGCAAATTCCACCGCTTGGCCATGTCCCCAAACAAATGTACGGCTGGGCCATTCGTCGCGAACGCCATGGCGAGCCTGACAAGGCCATGCAGTTAGAGGTCATCGACACGCCTGAAATCGACAGCCACGAAGTCCTGATCCTGGTAATGGCTGCCGGCGTTAACTATAACGGTGTGTGGGCCGGCCTCGGCACGCCGATATCCCCCTTCGACGTACACGGCGCTGATTACCACATCGCAGGGTCCGACGCCTCCGGCATCATCTGGAAAGTCGGCGATAAAGTTAAACGCTGGAAAGTTGGCGACGAGGTCGTGGTTCACTGCAACCAAGACGACGGCGACGACGAAGAATGCAACGGCGGCGACCCGATGTTCTCGTCCAGCCAACGCATCTGGGGTTATGAAACACCGGACGGA
>DFBD01000254.1 GCA_002367255.1 Rhodobacterales bacterium UBA3089
GCTGGGTCTCCAAATCCTGAACCAATACTCGGGTACGGTCCCATTCTACATAGGAACGCGACCGGGCAATCGTGGACAGCCGTTTACGGATGTCGCGGGCAACCTCCTTGGGTCCAAGCGTACCGGCAAGTTCAAGGCGCAGGTGCCGTTTGGCAGCAGCATTGCCGGTGCTGATCTCGATCAGCAGTTCTGCCAGACGCGCGGCACCCAGCGCCTCGAGGTTCTTTGCGTTCAGAGTTTTCTTTGAAGCCATCAGGTCAGAATCCGTCGTTGTAAGTTGCCGGCAGCAGCGCAGTCGCGAGAAGATAGCGCAAATATGGGGATATGAAACCACACCCGATATGTCTTCGCGCCGCACGATTTACGCACGCCCACGCAGGTTTTCCTTTTTCTTCGCTTTTTCAATGGGTTCGTTGACTGCGTCCAGATGATCAGCACTGTGGTCTCGAACCAACCCAACGGATTAGCCATGCCCAAACTGACCAAACGCAAGATCGACGCTGCCGAAGCGCAGGAGAAGGAATACTTCATCTGGGACGATACCTTGCCCGATTTCGGATTGCGGGTGCTGCCAAGCGGGCGGAAGAGTTACATCGTCCAGTACCGCGCCGGACGGCGGGCCCGGCGCATGAGTCTGGGGCCTAAAACGGTATTGGCCTGTGAACAAGCTCGCGGGCAGGCAATCACCATCCTTGCTGCCGTGCGCAAAGGCGAAGACCCCTCAGCCGATCGCGCCGCCCAGCGCAACGCCCTCAACATGACGGAACTTGCGGGACGGTTCGATGCGGAGCACATCTCGGTGCGTTTGAAGGAAAGCACGGCAACGGAATACCGCCGTAACCTTCGCCGCTTCATTCTCCCGGCACTCGGTCGGTTGATCGTAGCCGAGGTCACCCGTGCCGATATATCGAAGTTCCACCACGACCTTCGCCACATCCCCTATCAGGCCAACCGGTGCCTCGAGGTTCTTTCGAAGATGTTCAACCTTGCCGAAATGTGGGGCCTGCGCCCGGACGGGTCCAACCCCCGCAAACACATCCGTAAGTACCCAGAGGAGAAACGGGAACGTTTCCTGAGTACGGCTGAGTTGCGCCGCATCGGCGAAGTGCTGCGGGAAATGGAAACTGAAGGCCTTGAATTGCCCTCCGCCATACTTGCGGCCCGGTTGCTGATCCTGACCGGTTGCCGCCTTGGGGAAATCATGACGCTCCGTTGGGAGTTTCTGGACCTGGCCGAAAAGATGCTGCGCCTGCCGGATCCCAAAACCGGTGCCAAACTGGTTCATCTCGGTCAACCTGCGGTCGATTTGCTCGCCGGTGCCCGGCCTATCAAGGACAATCCGTGGGTCATCGCTGGCACCCTCAAAGGTAAGCATCTGAGCGATCTCCAGCCCTTCTGGCAGCGTGTCCGTGCCCGGGCAGGCCTCAAGGACTACGGGTCCACGATCTGCGCCACACATTCGCCTCGACTGCCGTTGCGTCCGGTCAGGGACTTCCGATGATCGGCAAGTTGCTTGGGCACACTCAGGTTCAGACGACCGCGCGCTATGCACATCTGGCGGCGGAACCGGTGAGAAATGCGGCAGATTCGGTTGCGACGTCGCTGAGGGATGCGCTTGGGTAGACTGGCCAGCTGTCAGCAGATTGTTGGGAGCCAAATCCTCGCCCATCAACAAGCGCACCTTTTCAGTCGCCCGCCACATCCTGATTGTGCCTAATGGTCTGTAAGAACGCCTCGTCAATATCCGGATCGTCCCACTTCCCGGCCGCAGACATCCAGCGCGTTATCTGTTCGTGAAACTGCAGATCGTCCGTGCTCATGTGAAACGTGTACAGCGGGTTGACGATCTGCCGCATCAGGTCCCGCATGGCGTCGTCATCGAAATGCGAAACCTCCTTCCATGGGATTTGCCGACCGGTAGCATCGATGACCACGACATCTGAGTAATCGCCGGTTTCGCTTATCGGCACGATGCCCGCGTGGATGCCTTCAAGCATCGTGTTTCGTACACACATCATGCCCAGGATCTTGGCCAGGTTTGCAGCAATGCGTTTTTCATCAGCGTCATTCATGAGTGTGTTGTACCAGCAAAAAGAACCTGGGCCTATGCAGCCTAATTTTTCTCTGGCACTGGACTATCAAGATGGCCACAGTGAGCTATGTGTTCCATCCGGATGATCACATTGACCCTCGCCGTTGGGCATTATTCGTGGCAAGAACAATCCTGACGGAAATGCGGGATGGAACAACTATGTTCGCGACGAAAGGCCATAGCCCGAACAATCCCCGACCCGCGCGAGGCATCAGTTCACAATCGACCGAAAAGGCGAACATCCGGTCATTCACCTGTCTGACTAAATGGGCTGGGTGCACGCAGGCGGCTATACTGGGTTCAACGGCCTGCTCGACCACAACGGCGATGCGGGTGCGTTGAATACGCCACACCGAGAATGGCTTGTTCAACCCTATTTCACTGCAACGTAAACAGTGCTGGTATTCTATTCAGAGAATGCCAGTATATACTGAGTATACTTTGAAAATACCCTGTATGAAGGCCCAAACGTCGCAATAATCGTGCCAACGGTTTGACAAAAGAAAGATTGAGAGAGTGTTATCTGAACCTCGCTGTGGATTTTTTTCCATACCCACTAGAAGCCTGTGGAAAATCACGGCAACTCTTGCAGTTACGGCTTTCTTGGCAGTCGCATGGTCGCCAATGGTAAATGCCCAATCCATAATTTTGGGGGCCGGGTACACAAAGTTTGTCGAAAACAAGGCAACTAACTACCCCATTTATTCGTTGGAATACCAATTCGCGCCTTTCAAATCGATCGGAAACTGGGAATTTGGTGCCGGAGCGGATTTGGCGGCTGATGCCAACGGTGACAGTCATGTCGGAGTTGGATTGTTTACATACTATGACTTCCAAAATCGATGGTTTGCAGAAGCCAGCGTGATGCCGGGCGCATATTTCAATGGCTCGGATGAGAACTGGTTGGGCGGGTATTTCCAGATACGGAACCTAGTGGCCATTGGCTATTCGTTGGACAACCGCAATAGTCTTTCATTTGCGTTTATGCATTTGTCGAATGCGAACACAACCGAATATAACCCAGGTATGAACTCGTTGCTGCTGCGCTGGCGTATTCGCTACTAAGACCAAACCCTAAAGTGTCCGTTTTGATCAAAAAAGGCCGAGTGGCGTCGACTTGGCGGCAGTTCTCAGTTGTGAAATCGGCTTAGTTGAAGGCATGCGTGCAGAAATGTGAACTGAGCCGACCTTCGCAGACACCATCCTTGATCGGGCCGTTCACAACGCCTGCCGCCTCAATCTCGACGGCCAGCATATGAGAAAAGCCAGAGACAAGAGATTTGACGAACGGCCCGTCATCTGACACTGGAACCGAACTCCTCAAAACAGCGTTTCAAAGGTGGCCGCAAACCCCGGCTTAGGTGAACGGATGTCGCTGAAATAGGTGGTTGGATACTCTGGAATGCACATTTACAACGCACAATTCCCGCAATCAGCGTTGAGAGCCTAGACGCCGATGTTGAAAATGATGGAATGGAATAGCCAAAAAGCTGGCATTGTTCAGGAAACGACCATATTACCTGACAGGATGTGGTACGAGCGTGTAGTCTGGTAGAAATAGCGATATTCTGAGTATATGATAACCGGGACGTTACCCGGAAAATGGGGCAAATCGGAACGCCTCTGGACGTGTGAATTTCAAGGGAATTCTGACGATGAAAGACCAGAATAGTAGTGAAAATAACGAGGCACTTCAGATTGAAGTGGCCGAACTTATCGTCGACTCGCTCGCGCTGGAGGATATCAAGGCGTCGGAAATCGACCATAATGCATCGTTGTTCGGAGATGGTCTTAGCCTGGATTCCATTGACGCGCTGGAAATCGCGTTTTCCATTAGCGAAAAGTACGGGTTTAAACTGCGCTCGGACGACGAACGCAACGAAGAGATTTTCTCTTGCGTCAGATCTCTTGCCCGTCATATCGCTGAAAACCGCGTAACGTGATCCCTGCACTTGGCAAGGTGACCGGCGGCTGGAAGGCCGCTGCCATTGTCGCGCTCCTTGCCGTTTGCCTGATAATTTCCCCGCTGTTGTTCAATGTGGTGTTCGGCTTGACCGTTGTCAGAGCATTTTCGCTGTTTTTGTCGAATGTATGCGACTGTCCGCAAGCGGCGCACTACGTCTCCATTTTCGCAAGCATGTCTGTAGTGGTGATCGCCTTTCGCTACCCGCAAGTGCCCCTTTGGCCGTATCTAGCGATTGTCGCGGCAAATCTGGTTGTTGCTTACGCCTTCGGAAACAGGTTGTTCAAAGGAATGCCATCCATTCTTTATCAGTTCGTGAAGTTGGCCCACGGTGGCCCCGAACCGTCTGCTGAATTTGCGTTGTTTCTTAAACGCCAATGTGCCGTGTGGACCCTGTTTGGTCTGGCCTCGGCTGGCTTGGGTGTCTCGTCCATTGTTTGGGGGGCGTTTCGACCATATGCCAACAATCTACTGGCGACGTTGTTTGTCACACAAGCGATCTGGTTCATTCTTTCGCACAAAATTGCGGCGCGCCGGTATGCTCGCCCCGAGAAATGGCAGCGATCACTACAGTTGATGTCGAACCGGGACGTCTGGAAAAATCTGGATTTCTAGGTATGAACTCGACCAAAAACAGGCTGTTCTTCTCGAAAGAGGGTGTTGTGGGCCAGGATCAGTTTGCGGCGAATCTGAACCCACTTCGCAAGCTTCTCATGCCGGCGTCTCTTGTGTGCAACCTGCAACAGGATCGCTATCTCTTCTCTCTCGGGATCGTCGCCACCCTGCTGAACAATCAAACGACGGTACTTCCACCATCGCTAGCCCCGCAAGCCATTGTGGCCTCGATGTCAGGCGCGCGCGACCCGGTGATCTTTGCCGCTGCCCCGGACAATGACAATATTGCCCGGCGTATCAGCTTTGACGGGACCGAAATGACATCTGTCGGGCATGAGGATTTCCGGTCGAGCCTTAAAGACGCGCGCGCCGAAATTCGTGTCTTCAGTTCGGGGACGACAAAACACCCGGAATGCAATGTCAAAACCTGGAGCATGCTGCGAGGTGGGGCGGCGATAACGGATCAGATCCTGCAAGGGCTGGATGTCGAACCGGACAGCCTGGCACTCATTGGAACCACACCGCACGGGCACATGTTCGGCCTTGAGGCGACGGTCTTTGCTGCGCTTGGTTTTGGCCATTGCGTGTATCGGGATACCGTATTTTATCCGGCAGACCTTGAGGCCGCCACAAAAGTAGCACGAGAATTGGGTTTTTCGAAACTGGTTCTGGTCACTAGCCCTGCCCATCTTCGGTTTCTTGAATCTACTATTTTGGCTACACCGGAAATCTGTTGCGTGCTTTCTGCGACGGCCCCTTTGTCCCGCGCGCAGGCGGAAAGGATCGAAGCCAGGGGAGGGGTGAAAGTCATGGAGATCTACGGAAGCACCGAGACAGGCTCGCTCGCATTCCGCAGAACAACCCAAGACGAGACCTGGACGCCGGCGGCAGGATTCCGGCTTGTGTCCGGTACCGCGACTGGTTGCACGGCAGGGGCACCCCACCTGCCTGAACCAGTTTTGCTGGGTGATGACGTTGACCTTCGCCCGGACGGTCATTTCAAACTGTTGGGCCGCACCGGCGACATAGTCAGCATCCGTGGCAAACGCAACAGAGTATCGGCCCTGAACGCAATCCTAGTAGAGGTGTCCGAAATTTCGGATGGCATTTTTCTGCACTCAAAACGTGAGAGCAACGATCTGCTCGCCATTGCGGCTGTACCAGCTTTGGACAATGCGTTGTCCGAAACCGTTATCAAAGTGGCCATTCGAAAGCATCTTCTGCGGTATGTGGATCCCGCCTTTGTTCCAAAGAAAATCCTTATCCAGAAGGAAATCCCCCGAACCCCAACCGGCAAGGTGCGGAACGAAAAAATCGACGAGCTAGCCAAACAGGCTGGGATTTCAGGATAGATGCCCCGACCGAAGCAGGCTAAACCTGATGCGGTTTGGTCGAAACATTCATCAGCGCGTCGGCTTCGGTTCGCACGCGGCGCTCCAACTTCAAAGCGAATTCCTCTGGGTTTCCACCGGCCTCGATAGGTGGCAGAATCCTGAGCGTGATGGTTCCGGGATGCTTTGTGGCAAACCCGGACGGCCACCACAGCCCTGCATCCGTGACAAACGGCACAACCTTCGCATTGCAATGCTTGTAGAGCGTCTCGAAGCCTCTGGCATATGGGCGCGTCTCGCCAATGGGCACCCGCGCGCCTTCCGGGAAAATCACGATGCTTCGCCCTTCCCGAATTGACGCTTTTCCACCTTTCAGAAGGTGGCGAATGTTGCGACCGGGTGTTTCCGGGGCAACAACGATCATGGGGGCGTATTTCAAGCCCCATCCAAACACCGGGATCGACATGGCCGCGCGTTTGGTCACAATATTGACGTCGGGAATCAGAACAGTCATGAAAATCGATTCCCAGGCGGTCTGGTGATTGCCCATGAAGATGACAGGCTCATCAGGTATGTTTTCCAGCCCCTCCAGCCTAAAGTTCACTCCTGCGATAAATTTTGCCCCATAGATAAAGCAACTGGACCAGAACCGAAGAATCCATCGCACCTGCTTTGGCTTTCTGTTCCAATTGAAGTAGATCGCTATCAATATGCCCAACAGCAGCGTTACGAGGAACACGAACCCCTCAAATGCACGGGTTCTCAGAAAAGGCAGAATATCCCTAGAACCTCCAAGCGGCGACGGGGGTCTGACTTTTGCACTCGATTGCATCGTGTTCCGCACCTGCATGCTACGTTCCCAAGTTCGCTTTTCCTGTGATCTTCGGTACAATAAAATCAGGCGGATTCCAATTCCGACCTTTTCAAAAATGAAAAATACTGTTTCAAGGGCCGTCACAGGACAACAGGGTCGGCGCAACCGGGTCGGCGAAAGCATTTTGGCGCACTCAAGTTGGACCATTCATGTCACGCTGTTGATCAATAGGAGGTCGTCCGGGATGACGGATCAGAGAAAGCCATTCGTGGTTGGTGCCTACTACGAGTCGTCGGAAGACAAGCAGGCCTTCCTGCGCAAGGTTTTCGATGACACGGCCAAACACTACGAGGCCATTGCCAAATGGGGCTGGTTTGGGTCCGGCGACTGGTATCGCCGCGAGGCGCTTCGGCGCAATGGTGTAACTGCGGATATGCGGGTTCTCGATGTCGCCAGCGGGACCGGTCAGGTCGCGCGCGCCCTGATGCAGATACTGAACAGCCCCGAACAGGTCGAGTGCGTTGAACCCTCGGCCGGAATGATTGAAGAATCAAAGAAGATCGTGCCGGTTGTCCATCATCAGGCCGCCGCCGAAAACCTACCTGTGGACAGCGAAAGTTTCGATTTCCTGACAATGGGGTTTGCCCTGCGTCACGTGGACAATCTTGAGACCAGTTTTCGCGAATTCCGTCGTGTCCTGAAAGATGGTGGCACCGTGTTGATCATGGACGTCACTGTGCCCTCTGGAACAATCCCAAGGTTCTTTTTTCGTATGTATTTCAAATACCTGCTGCCGTTCTTCTCTGGGTTGCTGACTTGGGATAGAAACGTATTTCTTCTGATGAGATACTATTGGGATTCAATGGACCAGATGGTGGACATTGATGGCATTCTGGAAAACCTGAGACGCGCGGGTTTTACCCAGGTACAACACAAGGCCCTGTTGGGGTGCTTTTCCGAATACACCGCACGCCGTTGAAAGAGGGGCTTGTCGCATGGGGCAAACCGTCGCTCTGATTCCGGCTCATAACGAAGTGCTGACAGTCCGCAAGGTCGTCGAAAAGACAATGCCGCATGTAGATCGCGTGATTGTCATTGATGATGGCTCCGACGACGGAACGACCGAGTCCCTGACCGGAAGCGGTGCCGAAGTCATACGCCATGCATCAAACCTGGGCAAAGGAAGCCGCCTGGTCGAAGGGCTGGACTTTGCATTCAGCCAAGGCGCGGACTTTGTCATCACTCTGGACGCCGATCAGCAACATGACCCGGATGACATCCCGGATTTCGTGGCAATGTTCGAAACCAACGCGACCGCATTGGTTCTGGGCGATCGGTCCGAGGATATGAAACAAATGCCCAAGTCCCGAAGGCGGGGTATCAAGTTCGGCAATTTTTTCATCGGCTGGGGGTGCGGGTGCCGGATCAAAGACGCTCAGTGCGGCATGAGACTGTACCCTGCAACCATGTGGAAAAAAGTGCGCATTCCCACCAAGGACACAAAGAAATTCAAATTTGAAACGGCCGCCCTTCTATACGCGGCAAAGGCAGGTGTTCAATTTGAATACGTGCCAATCGCGGCACGATACGAAGGCTTTATACTTCGGCCAAGTCACTTCGACCCGGTTCGCGATTTCCTCAGATTGTTTGGGCTCGTTACCATGTTTCTGGTTCGACGCGGGTTTCACCTGAAAGGTCTCTTGCTCATGCTAGGCATCGCGCGCTAAACGTCGAGAAAGTTAATTCAAGGAGAACTCAATGCGACTTTCTGTTGTTGTGCTTGCGGCTTCGATTTTTGCTGCAACAATGATTGCCGAACCTGTGGTGGCAGCCAACGCCCCGATTGAAACTGTGTACACCGACTTGCAGACGGCCGTCGGCAAGAACGTGCGAATGCAGGATTTGGAAAAGGCATTCAAAGGGTGCAGCGCTTCTCGGGGATGGAAATTCCAGAAAGTTTCGTCCGGCAATCTGATTGGCAAGCTGATCGTGCGCGGAAAACACTATGTTGAAGTGGCGGTAAAATTCAATTCGAAAGAATATACGATAACCTATCGGGATTCCAAGAATATGAAGTACGATCCTGAAAAGCAGACTATCCACAGACGGTACAACAGTTGGGTTGAAAACCTCGACAACGATGTAAAGTTTTGTCTCAAGTAAGGGGACGGCCCTTGGGTGATGAATGGCTTGGCTGTGCGGTTTGACTTTCCAAATGGCCTAGAAGAGACTTCCAGATTTCTGGATGGGCATTTCCCCGGGAATCCCATTGTTCCGGGCGCAATTCTCATTGGTCTTGCTGAGCAATCCCTGCGCGAAGTCGGGTACGAGATCGAAAACGTTCTTCGGATGAAATTCCTGCGCCCGCTACATCCGTCGCAACCATTCGAGATAACCTATACGCAGGAGAAATCTGCCTGCGTGTTGCGCTGGCTTTGTGATGGGCAGGCGATTGCCCGGGCCAGGGTCCGGCTTCGTTCAATACATGACTAAGCAGTCTTCAGATTGGACAGCCGTCAAAGAGTCCGGGTCTCTTTGGCAGTTGAAACTGATGCGGTTTCTGGCCTTGAGAGCGCCTGCGTTTATCGTCGATCCATTGCTATGGCTGATCGCGCTGGTCTTTGCTCTGAACTTAAAGAGACCAACCACCGCCGCATCTGCCAGATATCTGACCCGCGCTCTGGGTCGGGAGCCTTCGCTTATGGAACGGCAGCGGCATGCGCTTGCTTTCAGCCACGTTCTTCTTGATCGTGTACGCCTCCTGAGTGACGGTGCCGAGGGGTTTTCGATCACGGCTCAGGGGCAGGAACTTGTCAGCGATCTGGTTGCACAGGACCAAGGTGCCGTGTTGCTTGGCGCGCATTTTGGCAGCTTCGAAGCCCTCAGAGCCTTTGACCGGGAATTGCCGGGATTGTTCGTGCGGTATCTGATGTATCCTGAGCATGCCCAGAAAAGCACAGCCCTTCTGAGCCAGTTAAGCCCGACTCTGGAAGAAAGGGTGATTTCACTGGCCAATGGGCCAATGGCGATGATTAAAGTATTCGAAACGTTAGATGACGGCGGTTTTGTCGCCATATTGGGTGACCGGTTGCCAGACAATACGGTCCGCTCGAAAGTGTCAGTGACTTTCTTTGGGGGACAAATTGATGTTCCGACTTCTCCTTACCTGTCGGCTATGGCGGCCAAGGTTCCACTCATTACCAGTTTTGCCAACTGGGAAAGAAAGGACTGCTATGCGGCGCGCTTTTCCCTGCTCTATGACGGAACGCCTGTGCCGCGCGCCCAAAGAGCGCAATACGCCCAAGATCTGGCTCAAAACTATGCATCGGCTCTTGAGGATATGTGTCGTCGTGATCCTTACAACTGGTTCAACTTCTTCGATATCTGGAACGCTTGAACATATCTGCACCCTGCCACCCCCCGCGAATGCAGAGACCGCCATTCGCGCAAGGCCCTATAGCGAAAACGGTGCGGTGCCCTATCAGGAAATCATCCGGCACCCGGCGCTTGGCAACGCTATGACAAACTCTGGCGCGTTCCATGCAACCGGCACCGGAACGCTGATACGGCGGCAAACCTCGCCCGTGTTCGAAGAATTAGAGATCAGCGCCGAGTCGATTTTGATCCGGCGCAAGGGAAAAGAAACCGAGCGCCGGATTTCCGTTCGCCTTGCATTGTTCCTGTCCACGCTCGCGGCCATTGTTACGGGGAAACCCGAGGACATCGACGGATCTTACAGCCAGAACCTTGAAATCCGGCCAGATGGTTGGACGGTCCTGCTTACGACGCCGAAGAACCCGAAAGAGGTCATCGCTTTGACCGGTTGTGGGCCAGTATTGTCCACACTTCAGGTCAGATCACCAAATGGTCAGCAGCGACAGTTCAGGTTTGTTGCTCCATGACACGCACATTGTTTGCACTGTTGGTTCTGGTGGCCTTGGCCGCGTACTCCGCCACCAACGTAACGGTAACATCGGATGCCGGATCAGTTTTTGGTCAAAGCGGAGATACCAGCGGATCAATTGACATCGAATTGGGGCGAGATCTGATCATTGCAGTGCTTGCTGACGACGTTGCACAACGCAATGACGTCGCCAGGCAAATCGTGACAATTCTGAGACAAAGCCCACTGCTGGAAAGCACTGTATTCGGTCCTGAACCGCCATCAGCGGAGTTTCAGGACTGGATATGGGAGAAACGATTTCAGCTAGCCCCACCAGAAGAAGGCGATTTCGATGTATCTGAAATGGCCCGCAATCTGGACGCTGCCAAAGCGTTCTTTTCGAACATCGACAGCATGGCCATTGGCGATCGGTTGTTGCTTGATCCGACAGGCAGTTATCGCCGCCTCATCGGGCAGTTAGCGCGTCCGGACGATGGCCTTTCGGTGGTGGATGGTGTCTGGCAATCAAGCGACGATACGGCGGCTATTGTTCATGCAACCTTTTCAGACAGACCGTTTGAAGCAAAAGAAGTTCATGCCCTGACGGTTTCTCTCCGCTCTGTGTCCGAGGCGCGAAACGCGTCGGTCCACTTTCTTGGGGCACGCACAATCGCGGCTGAGACAACGTTGTTCAACTACCGGTCCGCCGCCCGCGCCTCTCTGATTGCCGCCGCCCTTCTGATCGCTTGGCTGATCTGGTCCCTGCGCTCAATCGCCAGCGTTGCCTTTGTGTTTCTCCCTCTGGTGATCGGGATTGGTGTCGCATTTCTTGTGGTTCAGCTCATGTTCGGCTACGTCCATGTGATTGCCACGGGCTTTGGCGGTGCCTTGTTGGGGTTGGCGCTCGACTATCCCATACATATCATTGGGCATTCCAAATCCGCCCGGCCAAAAGCGTTTCGTCTGGTCATTTTGGGCTCGGCCACGACAAGCATCGCCTTTCTGGCCATGGTGGGCTCTGGTGTTCCCGCGCTGGTACAAACTGGGGTATTTGTTGCGTCGGGCCTGACGGTGGCGGCGCTTGCCTCTGTCATCCTTTCCGCGCCGGACACGCAAAAGATCCATGGCATCCCTCTTGGCAACCTAGTCTGGAGGCTGCCTTTCAAGCCCATAATCGAGATCGTTCTGGCGATCGGTGGACTGACCTTTGTTCTGAACACGAACCAAGAGGTTCCAATCACGATTTTTGCCCCCCCCAGCAGCGTTTCGAATGACATCACACTGGTGGCGGAAATGCTCGCGCTTCCGTCCGGCAGATACGTTGTCGCTGTCGAAGGGGACGATCTTAATGACCTATTGTCAAACGAGCAGGAACTGGCTCCGATACTGGATGATGCTATCAAAGACGGGTCGCTGACCTCTTACACGATGTTGGCCCAAGTGCTTTTGTCAACTAGGCCGTATCTCCCTGCACCGGATGCGTATCTGGCACTGGCTGAGGGTGCTCTTCGCAGGGCCGGAATGTCGGTGGGTTTTGCGACAAACCAGCTTGAGGCCTACACCCGCTCCCGGCTTTCACCAGCGATCCGGTACGAAGACCTACTTGGATTTCCGGAAACGCGCGCTGTCGCCACCCGTCTTCGAGTCACCGAAGACGGGTGGCGGGAACATGTGTCGCTAACCTTGCCGGATGGCGGCTCTGTTCCGGACTTCGACGTTAATGCACCTTTTGCAGAGATTGTGGATCTTGCGGCCCCGGTGCGTCAGGCGTTGGATGATATCCGGCATCAGGTGACCATCTGGCTTCTTGTCGGCCTATGTGCCGGGGTGGGCGTACTGGCGCTTGGGTTGGGTGACTGGCGGGCGGCAGGGCGCATTTTCCGAACGTCCTGTGCCATGATCGGCGTGACCGCCAGCTTTCTTGTTGCAACATTCGGCACGCTGAGCATCTTTCACATCGTTGCAATGGCTTTGGTCGTGGGAATCGGGGTGGACTATGGCATGTTTTTTAAGGATATGAAGGACGGTACCGGCGACAATCCTGCGTCAACATCTGTTGCCTTATGTGCGAGTTCCACCTTGATCGCCTTTACCGTTCTCAGTTTTTCTGATGTACAGGTTTTGTATCAAATTGGCGTCACTGTGGTTGTTGGGCTGTTTGTGTTGTTGGTGCTGACACTGGCGCAGATGAAAGAAACGACCTAGATCATGTTCACCTCTCCCGAAACAGCCAATTGCGGAATCACACACAGCTCGGTCGTCACAAGCCTTGGGTGGGGACGATCATCTCATTTGGCGGCAATGCGCCAAGGGGTATCCGGATTGTCCGACCGGCACGGTTTGGAACTGCCCTTCGATTGCCATCTCGGCAAGGTCGCCGATATCGAGGCTGTGAAAATTCCTGGCAAAGTGGCCGAATATGACAACCGTGCTACCAGACTGGCCTTTGCAGCGTTGATGACCGACCAATTTGAACAGGCTGCGACAGAAGTCCGGAGGCGCTGGGGCGCGGACCGTTGTGGCATCGTTCTTGGTACCTCCACCTCGGGGGTCGAGAAACTTG
The DNA here is from genome assembly GCA_002367255.1 of Rhodobacterales bacterium UBA3089. Classification (GTDB taxonomy): domain Bacteria; phylum Pseudomonadota; class Alphaproteobacteria; order Rhodobacterales; family Rhodobacteraceae; genus NORP23. The sequence continues at coordinate 13,262 of DFBD01000254.1, forward strand.
AGAACGTGTATCGGTCAATCCCGAATGATGCAGCAATGCCAGAGGAATATTCAGTTCGTCACCATGACAGCCAACAGGCCGTGACTGCGTTCCTTCAGAGTTACCTTGGCTTTACCGGTCCTAGCTATACCATTTCAACGGCGTGTTCTTCCTCGGCCAAGGCACTGGTCGATGCCTATCAATTGATCGAGACAGGGTTTTGTGACGCGGTTTTGACTGGTGGGGTGGACAGCCTCTGCCTGACATCGTTGAACGGGTTCGAATCCCTGGAGCTGATCTCGCGCTTTCCCTGCCGGCCCTGCGATGTGTCGCGAGACGGCTTGTCCATTGGAGAAGCCGCGGCGCTGATGATTGTGGAAAGGGATGCGTCCGGATGCATAAGACTTGCGGGATACGGCGAAAGTTCGGACGGTACCAACATGTCGACGCCGCCGGAAGACGGTGCAGGTGCCGCAGAGGCGATACGCCAGGCGCTCTCGCGGGCAAGGCTGTCGCCCGAGGACATTGACTATGTGAATCTGCACGGAACTGCCACGACAGTGAACGATCTGGCTGAGGCCAGAGCAGTTGAGACCGCTGTGAGCCGGTCTGTTCCGGCGTCGTCGCTCAAAGGGGCAATCGGGCATACCTTGGGGGCCGCTGGGGCGATTGAAGTCGTGCTGAGCCAATACGCGCTGGAAGAGGGGATGATACCTGGAAACACAGGCCTCGTCGAACTTGATCCGAACGTTCTACCGAATGTCCAGGCCGGTTGCCGTGACGTGACACTGCAGCATGTTTTGAGCAATTCCTTCGGATTTGGCGGAACCAACTGCGCCCTTGTGTTGAGCAAATAATGCAGAACACTCTTTTCCTGAATAACGTGACGTTGATCGCACCGGGTGCCGACGAAGGGCGCGATCTTGCGGATACTCTGCGCTCCGGCGAATTTCTCTTGCCAGAAGAGGGCTGGAAAGCTGCACCTGATTGCCTGCCACCTCGATCCCGGCGACGCCTCAGCCCGCAGACATTGCTGGCAATTTCTGTCGCAGAGCGTCTGAACCCATCTCTTTCGCAGGACGCGGCCTGGGTGTTCGCCTCAGCATATGGCGAGGGCGAAACACTGAAGGTCATTCTCGATGCGTTGCGTACACCCGAAATGGCCATTCGACCGCTTCGATTCCAGAATTCGGTTCACAACGCTGCGTCAGGTCAATGGACGATCGCCGCTGGCATACGTTCGGCGGCAACCAGTATCTGCGGTAGCGATTGCACGGTCGGTGCGGGCTTGCTGAAAACATTCATGCAGGCCAAGCTCGAAGATCGCCCGGTTGGTCTGGTCATGTATGACACGCCGCTACCATTCCCCCTGAGCACGTCACACAGGTTGACAGTTCCGGCTGGCATCGGAATGGCTTTCTCGACAAAACAGAGCCCGAATGCCAAGGCGGCAATCGAGTTTTCACTCTGTGATACGCCGCACTCGGCCGTTTTGACGGAAGGTGCAAAGAAAGCCTTAGCAACCCGGAACCCCGTTTTTTCTGCCCTGCCTCTTCTGGAACGCATTTCGGGCATTGGCGAAGGCGAGGTTGTCTTGCAGTTAAACGGGGGATCCGGCTTGCGCACAAAGATCACCAGGTTGTGAATCTGGATCGGGCCCTTGACCGCATGCCGCACAAGGGCGCAATGCGTCTGATCGAGCGGATTGTCTCGGCGGATGAGGCACAGATCCACTGCATTGGCATCAATCACGCTGTTGGAAACTACCCCCTTCGGCTGGATGGTCGGCTCTTTTCCGTGGCCCTTGTTGAATTGGGGGCGCAGGCCGCCGCCGCGCACGCATCCCTGTTCGATATCAAGGGAAGCCACACCGGTCTGCTGATCGCGCTTCAAAATGTCGAGGTTCTTCGGCATGAGGTCGAAAAAAACTCGGAAAATCTAGAAATCTTTGCCAATCAACTCCACTTTGATGCCAATGGTGCGATCTATGGGTTTCGGGTTAGTGACGAGCACGGAGATTTGGTAAAAGGCCGGGCCATATTGAAAATGAAAGGTGCAGCGGAATGAAGCGGGCATTGGTCACAGGGGGCTCAAGCCCAATCGGACAGGCCATTTGCGAGGATTTGGCGAAACAAGGGATGCACGTGGTGGTGCATTCAAACAGAAACCTGACAAAGGCGCAGAACTGCGTGAATCGCATTCAGGCATCCGGCGGCAGTGCAGAAGCATTGGCGTTGGATATTTTGAACCCTGAGTCCGCAGAAATCCTTTCGAGCCTAACAAAAAATGCAGCGATACAGGTCCTTGTGCACTGCATCGGGGGCCAGATTGACAAACCGTTCGCGGCTATGGATATCGAAGATTGGACAGACGTCATTGACCTCAATTTGAAAAGTTTCTTCTCAACACTTCGACCATTGATCATACCCATGATGCGAACTCGTTGGGGCAGGATTGTCGCGCTGTCTTCGCTCTCGGCCGTGCGCGGCAACCACGGACAGGCAAATTATGCAGCTGCGAAAGGTGGATTGTTGCCTTTGATGAAATCACTGACTTATGAATATGGTTCGAGAGGCATCACAGCGAACGTCGTTGCACCAGGTTTGATCGATACGCCTGAGACAAAGGAGTTGGGCAACTACAAGGCACTCGCTCAGTTGTCTCCAGCTCGACGCGCCGGAACGGTGGATGAGGTCGCCGCGCTTGTTGGATTTTTGACAAGTGAGAAATCTGGTTACATATCTGGTCAGCAAATCTGTGTTGATGGTGGTAGTTCGTAGTCTTGCGGTTTCATTAGCCCTTGGTTTTTATTTCTCTTTGTTATGACACTCTCCCTCCGTCGCTGCGCGCACTTTATGCAGCCCAATGTCAGGCAAAACTGCAAAACCCGCTGAGGGCTGACACTAACGCAACGCCCAAAACCGCAGGAAGTGAAGTGAAACGGGTCAAGGCTGAATTTGAATGTCCTCACATCCCCACGCCTGTTCCCGCATAACGGCATAGTCGCTTAGCATTTCCACAATCGCAGTATCCTTTGGCAACGCCTGCACTTCCTCCGCCGCCCGCTCCTGAAACACGTCGCCATATTCCAGCACCGGCGGGCATACTCCGACAACTGGTTCAGAACTCACCGTCGCGCAGGCGCTCAACAAGCTCGTCACGATCACGAGGCCGCCGAGCCGCTGCCTCGAGCATCTGGCGTTGGATTTCATTTGCCTTCTCCTTGGTTTTAAGTCGCTGCGCCATGCGCCCGGCGCGTTCACCGGAGCGTCGCAGGGACAGAAGAAACAACAAAACGGTGAGCCCAATGGCGGCCCATTTCCCGACGGCCAGTGCAAACTGGCTGCCGGTAGGCCAAGTGATCAGCCCACCCATCACGGCCGCCCTTTGCGCCAGTCATCCCAACGCGCGTAAATTGTGACGCTGACGCCAATCAGCGCCACGGCAATGAACACCCAGCGCAGAGTGTCGAGATATGGTACCAACGGCAGTATGGCGGTCTGCGTTTCAGCCAGAACGGATTGCGCCATCTCGACCCCAGCTGCGCCGATGGTGGCAACCCCTGCCGCCCCACCACCCTTCATGGTGCGACTTTCGGCCAAGACTTCCCGTGCCTGCCGCGGCTCGACAGCAAACGCCACCTCCCGCACCGGAAACCTTTCACCCCACTGCCGTTCAGGCCCCAGATCCACATGCATGGTAAGCGTCCGGCCACGCTGCACTGACGTGTCATAGAGTGTGCTGATAGTGTCCACCAACGATAGTGGACATCTTGAGGGCAGATATGGCGGGCAAGAAGGGTCAGAAGAAGCGGTTCTGGTCGGATGAGGAGAACCTCACGACAAAGGTGCCCGGCGGCACCAGAACCTTGAAAAATTCCCCGCCAATGATGAAGGCCGCGAGCGTTTTCTTGCCGGTCTCGGCATCAATCAGCGTCAGGAAATAGTTGTTTCCAGCGGATGTTTTGACTTGCAGCGGGAAGATTGCGGGCAGTCCGCTGCGGTTCCACATCAGGCCCGGGGTCACGTCGACTCGCCGGGGTTCATCCTGCCCGGCTGCCTCCGCGGCAGGGGCCAACCAGGCAAAATCGACATTGCGCGGATCCTTGTGGTCAGGTCCAGCCCAAAGGAATAGTACCAGGGACAGCGTTGCCGCCCAGCGCAGCCATGCACTCGTTGATTTGCGTTGCGTTGTCGCCATGCATCAATACCTGACATGACCCCCATCTGCGATCATCTTCCAGCGTAACATAGCTACGTCATCAACCGAATTCACTTGTGCTCGCCGATTAGGCACCATCACCGCATGCCTTCCCGCCGAGTAAACTCGCTGCTGCCTTGCTGCCCCGAAGGCCGCAACGGCGTCAGTGCGATTGCTGGTCGCCCTGATCTGCTAGGGCAGAAATTCTTGTAGCCAGATCACTACAGCTATGCAGAAAATCGACGATGATTATTGCGTCCGGATACTCAATGAAAATGATGAAGTGCTGGCCTGCGCGGCAAAGCCGCAGATCTTCCGGTAAGGACGGGTCGATCAAAACACGGCAACTTCGGCTTTGCGCGCTTCCTTCGCCGATTGTGACGCAGCAGGCAATCAGGTCCTCTTCGTAGGCGACCGCCTGTCGCGGGCCGAAGGTCGCAAGGGTCCAGCGGGCGATATCAATAAGGGAGGCTTCGGCGTGGCGCGTCAAGCGCCAGGGTTTTACCATCAGTGTTCAGACCGTGCTGCATCAAAAGCGCGTCGCACAGCCTCTTCGCCGGTTCCCGCAGCCAGATCGCCAGTGCGGGCTTGTTCAATTCCGGCACTCAGACGTACGCGCAACTCGTCGAGTTCGGCCTCTTCGCGTTCCAGCAGTCGAAGGCCAGCGCGCAAGGCTTCTGAGGCATTCTGATATCGACCGGTCGACACCAGTTGCTCTACAAGCTCCGACTGGGCCTCGGTTAGGACAACGTTTCTGGTCGCCATAGTTATCTCCCAATGCTCCAATGGCAATATATGCCAATGATGTTACCCTGTCCACCAGAGCATGGGAAGTTCGGTACCGACCTCAAACCTTACCCTCCACCCATTTCGCCACAATCAGCCCCGGGATACTGTCAGCCGCCCGTACCGCATCGCGCGCCAGATCCAGCCGTTTCGACAATTTAACCTGCGGCACGAGAATGAATATCGGCGCGCTCACCACCCCGCGCCCGGTTTTCGAACGTGAGCGCACGGCCTTCCCCCGGGTGTTCAGCCGGGCCTCGGCGATCAGAAGACTGGGGCGGTTACGCCGATAGATAAAGCGAAGCCGCAGACCCGACCGCTGTTCCCATTCGCCTGGTGTGATCCGCCCACCGCGTCGGCTTTTTCCTGCGGCCTCGGTCGGGATTGCCAGCCAGAAACCATCTTTCGAGCGGATCAGCGGACCGGTGTCATGAGCATTGATGATCTTGGGGGCCTTTGACCAGATAAGGGCTGCTGCGTTCAGGCTGGGTTCGCGTGTTGGATAGAATTTCGAGCGAATGCTGCCCGCCAGTCGCCGTCCCAACCCGGCCCCGGTGATCTGTTCGCGCCAGTCGGATTTCAGGCCGGTTCCTGCTTCGCGCATGGCCGCGCTGACGGCTTTCTCACCAGCAAGGATTTCCGCCTGCATCATGGCGACAATATCCGGATTGATGTCGAGTTTCAGCTTCATGACGGCCTCAGATCCAGCGTCCAGATCAGCCGCTCTGAGTCCCGGACAGGCTCGCCCTGAACAACAAAGCTTTCGGTGCCGAGAATGATCAGATCGCCGGGCTGAGGTTCCGGCAGATCGATGACACGCACATCAACGGTGGTAGTATCGCTGAGAATGCGCGCGGCCCCAAAATCAGTAATCCTATCAGGCGCGCGGCGGATGACCCGGATTGGACGTTCCTCCGACGTGCTGCCCGATATCCAGACCGCCGCCACCGCCATGTCGGCATGGGAGAATATCCGATCCATGGCGGTGGCAAACACGTTCACTGTAGCGCCTGTCAGTTCGAGCTGTGCAGGCGGATCGCCAGCCGGGGACGCTTGTTCACCGGCAGCACCGAGGCCTCGGTCATCAGATCAATCCAGCGGCCCTTTTCGTCCAGATGCTGGCGTGCATAGAGCGGTAGGCCAACCGTGTTGGCGGCTTCCAGAAGGTTGGCAGGCCCGCCATAGGTGGTGACGGTGTCAAACGTGCCCAGCGGAAAGGCGATGCCTTCGCCTGCCGGGATCAGACGCTCGGAGGTACCATCAGACAATGTGACACTGCCATTGTATTCCTCGAACAGGATACCGGCGAAGGGGAAGTTGCGACGCATGTCTTCGCGCAGCGGCTGACCACCCGTGGGCATGCTTGCGCCGCATCAGGGTCAGCTTACGGTTCATCACCGTGAGCAGGGGACCGGCGGCATCGGAGACCCCGATTGCCGGAATGCCCTGAATGTCGGCGGGCAGGATTACATCGTCATGCGGAATCCAGGGTAGCGCAAAGGAACGCATCGAGCGACCCTCGCGATTGCCAACAGTGGCAGGGCTACCGAGAGGTACGGAGGGGAGCAGACTGAGAACTCCCTCAAATTGCTCGATGATAACAGAACGCTGGGTAACGCCCTCGAAACGGAACAGCCCGATCTGGGCAAGGCGAGTGTAAAGATTGGGCAGCAGGTTGATGGCCTGCGTCATCTCGGCCAGCGAATAGCCGCCGGCATCAAAGGGATTGCGGGTGAGGGTCATGGGGTTCTCCGGAATTTATTTTTTTGGCGGGGGATGGATCAGGCAGTATCGCGGGCGATGATGCCCAGAGCGGCGAGCTCGGCGATTTTGGTGGCGGTTTTGGCAGCATCATCGACGCTGGCGTCATAGGTGAGGCTTGCACTTGAAATGATGGCAGGGCCGCGGGCAATCGTGACGCCGACAGTATCGGCGAGCATGGCATCGACGCTGTAAAGCAGGACGGCGGCAGCAACCTCTGCGCCGTCGATTCCAGCGTCACTCGCTAACGTATAAAGCCCGCTGGCGGTGATACGCCCGAGGACCGAGCCGACGGGATAGGCAATGCCGGCCAGTAGAGTGATAGTCTCGCGTGTGTAGTTGGAATTGACCTCGTATTTGAGGACATCGCCGAGGCTGGCGGGTTGGACAAGCGGGGCCATTGTTTAGTCTCCGTGGTTTTTTTGGGGGGGGAATGACGGGGTAGTGCGTTTCGTCAGGATCTTGCGTCGGCAGCAGCCTTTTTGGCGGCGGCGACAAGCGGGCTGTCTTTCGCTGCGGCCGCTGCGGGGGCAGTGGCAACGATTAAAGCTGCATCACTGGCTGCGGCCAGATTGTCCAAAACCTGCGATCGCAGTGCATCAGGCTTGAGGCCGCGTTTCACGGCATCCGCGGTATCGATCGAGACGCCGAGACGTGCAGCCTGTGCACAGATTTGTGCTACTTCGGCGGCTTGGGCGCGGATGGCATCTGCATCTGGAGCGGCGGCGTTGGGCGTGTCCGGAATTGCCGGTTGCGATGGCGTCGGGGCAAGCGGTGCTGCCGCCTCTGTTGGCGTTTGTGCCGCAGGTGTTTCATCGGCAGGTTCGCTGTTCGGTTTCATAGTGGTTTCCTTTCGGGTTTGGGTTTGGGGAATTCGGGTGGTCGCGTGCAGGAACGTAATCGCGCCCGGGTCATGGCGGTCTTCGGCAAAGGCGCGAAAGGCACTACGGGGATCGGATACGGCATCTGCCAGTCCGGCCGTCACGGCTTCGACACCGCGAAATACCGCGGCTTCGGTTTTGAGTGCGGCTTCAATATCGAGCAATTCACCCCGCCCTTTGGCGACGGTTTGGGCAAAGAGCGTTCGCAGGTTTTCCAGCTCTAACTGCATGCGATCCCGGATCGCTTCGGGGAGGGGTTCATAAGGATTGGCATCAACCTTATGCGCACCGGCATGCACCAGCGTGACCCTGATACCCTTTTGATCGAGCATGCCGCTCATT
>DFBD01000049.1 GCA_002367255.1 Rhodobacterales bacterium UBA3089
TTACCAAGGGAGTGCTCTACCTCTGAGCTACAGCAGCGTGCTGTTTGTGGTTTTCACGTAGAAAAGAACCCTACGAGAAACCCCGATATTTTAACACTGCAGTAATGGCAAGTTAAAACAAAAACTTGCCAGTAAAAGCCCGCCCCTTACCAAGGGAGTGCTCTACCCCTGAGCTACGGCAGCAATGTTGCGCCTTTTAGCCGAAATATCGCCAAGTGCAAGGGCTATCTGGACCCCATCCCCGATGTTGGTGTAGAGAATGTTGTATGGCAGATGATACGCAAAATCAGATCCCCGACAGAACGGGCAAAAAGGCCAAAGCCGCCAAGCGCGAAGAACGCTTGCGCGAGGCGTTACGTGTGAATATGCACAGGCGAAAATCGCAAAAACGTGCGCGACAAGTGATAGACAAGGACGAGCAGGATGGATAGAATCGTAGTTAACGGCGGCACGACGCTTCATGGCCAAATCCCGATTTCGGGGGCGAAAAATGCGTGCCTGACGTTGATGCCTGCGGCCCTTCTTAGCGAGGAACCGTTGACGCTGACCAACGTGCCGCGTCTTTCCGACATTCGCACTATGACAGAACTGCTGGAATCGCTTGGTTGCGAGGTTGCCTCGTTGCAAGACGGGCGGGTGTTGGCGATTGGTACGGCCAAGATTACAAACCATACAGCGCATTACGACATTGTTCGCAAAATGCGCGCTTCGATCGGGGTGCTTGGGCCGATGCTGGCCCGCGACGGCGAGGCAGTTGTTTCTTTGCCTGGCGGCTGTGCGATTGGGGCGCGGCCTGTCGATATCCACTTGTCGGGCTTCGAAGCCATGGGGGCCTTGCTGGACCTTCGTGATGGCTATATCCATGCCACAGCGCCTAAGGGTTTGATCGGTGCGACGTATGAACTTCCGTTTGCCTCGGTTGGTGCGACCGAAAACTTGATGTCGGCGGCGACTCTGGCCAAGGGAACGACAGTTCTGAAGAATGTTGCGCGAGAGCCCGAAATCGTCGATCTGGCCAAATGTCTGCGGGCAATGGGGGCGCAGATCGAGGGAGAGGGGACCTCAACCCTGACTATTCAGGGCGTCGATCGCCTAGGTGCCGCGACGCATCAGGTTGTGACTGACCGGATTGAACTGGGTACGTATATGCTGGCCCCTGTGATTACAGGTGGCAAAGTTGAACTTTTGGGTGGCCGCCGTAATCTGGTTGCAGCCTTCAGTGATAAGCTTGAAGCCGCAGGTGCTATTATTGAAGAAACGCCAAACAGTCTGGTCGTGTCGCGTAAAGGCGATGTTATCCACCCTGTTGACGTCAAAACCGAAGTGCACCCCGGCTTCCCGACGGACCTGCAGGCGCAGATGATGGCGTTGTTGACCTTGGCTGATGGCACATCCGTTCTGGAAGAAACCATTTTCGAAAACCGTTTTATGCACGCGCCCGAACTTATTCGTATGGGGGCTGATATCGAGGTGCATGGTGGTCATGCGACAGTCAAAGGCGTGAAATCCCTGAAAGGCGCGCCGGTTATGGCGACGGACCTGCGGGCCTCTATCAGTTTGATCATGGCGGGGATGGTCGCCGAGGGGGAAACTGTGGTAACGCGGGTTTACCATCTTGATCGCGGGTACGAACACGTGGTGCGCAAGCTTTCCGCGGTTGGTGCGAATATTGAACGGATTTCGGAGTAAACAATGGCAGATGCTAAATTTTCGGACGGCGCAGAACAACCTTTACGCCTGAAGGCTGAAAGTACAGATGATCTGGCGGTTATCTCGACTTACGTTCAGGATGCGGTCGGGCAGAACTCGGAAATTTCGTGGTTAGCTAAAAAGCACCGTTTTGGAGTTTTGCTGAACCGTTTCCGCTGGGAAGATCGTGCAAACGCCGAACAGCAAGGCCGCCCTTACGAGCGGGTGCAGTCGATGCTGGTCATTGAATCTACGCTGAAAGTTTCCGCGCAAGGTCTGGACCCTGCGGACAGGGACATGGCGTTTGAGCTACTATCGATCAGTTTTGCGGCTGGCGAAGATGGCGCAGGGCAGGTGGTCCTTACGCTTGCGGGCGACGGTGCGATTGCGCTGGATGTTGAGTGTCTGGACGTGACTCTCAGCGATGTTTCTCGCCCTTATATAGCCCGCTCCACGCATGTTCCCACACACCCGGACGAATAAAATGCCTGTACTTCTGAATTCCAAGCAGCCTGACTTCGAGGCTCGGTTTGTTGAACTCCTCGGTATGAAACGCGAGTCTGACTCGGATGTTGATGCCATTGTGGCGGATATCATCGCAGACGTTGCAGTGCGCGGCGATGAAGCTGTGATTGAACTTACCGAAAAGTTTGACCGTCTATCACTGACGCCGGAAACGCTAGCGTTTTCGGCCACCGAGATGGATTCCGAGATTGCCAAGGTTCCTGCCATTGAGCGCGAGGCGTTGGAACTGGCGGCCGAGCGTATCCGTGTTTACCACAAGCGCCAGTTGCCAAGGGATGAACGCTGGGTCGATGGAAGCGGGGCCGAGCTTGGTTGGCGTTGGTCCGCTGTGGAATCGGCTGGGCTTTATGTGCCGGGTGGTTTGGCGTCATATCCGTCGTCTGTGTTAATGAATGCAATTCCGGCGAATGTCGCGGGGGTCGAAAACCTCGTGATTTGTGCGCCCACGCCTGATGGAAAAGTTAACCCGCTGGTCTTGCTGGCGGCGCGTTTGTCTGGTGTTGAGACCGTTTACCGTATCGGTGGCGC
>DFBD01000101.1 GCA_002367255.1 Rhodobacterales bacterium UBA3089
CGGTGTACACGGATTTGCAATCCGGACCGGGCCTTTGATATTAAAAGGTTTTTTCGACATTTTTTAAACCCATACAGGGGGAACGTATGGGGATTCTTTAAAAAAATGTGCCGACGGTCCGCTCAGGGGAATCGGAGCAGTTGGAGTGAAAATGGTGCGGCTCATCAGTTCGACTGAACGGCGACCAATTCAACAAGTCTCAGTCACGCCACCCATTGTTCCGACAGCGCCTCGGCCTGCTGCAATACTGTTTGAATTGCTGCATCCTGTAGATCTGGGGGATAACCATGGCGGCGCAATATCCGTTTCACAAGAACCCGCATCCTCGCTCTTGCACTCTCACGGCGCGACCAGTCGACGGTGCTGTTTGCCTTCAACCCCTCAAGAAGTTCATGCGCGATGATCTTCAGTGAATCATTCCCCATCACATCAACGGCGCTTTCGTTCTGGGCAAGCGCATCATAAAAAGCGATTTCATCAGCTGACAGGCCTTCGTCCTCTCCCCGCCCTCTGGCTTCGCGGATGTCCTTGGCGAGATTGATCAGTTCCTGCAGCACCTCAACTGTACTGATGGCATTTGTATGGTATCGGGCGACTGCTTCGGTCAACCGGTCCGAGAATTGCTTGCTCTCAACGATGTTCGATTTGCTGCGCGATGTGATATCGTCATTCAACAGTTTTTTCAGGGCTTCCAGCGCGAGGTTTTTTGCCTCCATCTGCTGGATCTCCGCAAGGAACTCGTCGGACAAGATGGAAATGTCAGGCGATTTTAGCCCCGCAGCCGAAAGAATGTCGACAATCTCGGTCGAGACCACTGACCTGTCGATGATTTGCTGAACCGCCAGCATCTTGTCTGCCGTCGAGCCCCCGGCTGCCTGGGAGGATTTCACCAACGCGGCGCGAATGGTTTGGAAAAAGCCGACTTCTACCCTGACCTCGCGCGCCTCGTCACTGGCCGCCGCAAGGGCAAAGGCCTTGGACAACGCCAGAACGGCATCCTGATATCGGCGGTGCGCTTTCTTCTTGGCCTCGTCCGATGTCTCTCGCTCCGCAGCCTCATGTTGTTTCGACAATATCCAGTCCAGCGCGCTCGCCATGACCGCCAACCGTTCCTTGGGTGTCCCGGTCAAACCCGCGCTGTAGTCGAACCCGTGGAACATATCTTTGACGATGCCAAAGCGTTTGAGCATCTCGGCAACGGCTTCGGCTTCATCAATACCGGCCTGCCTCTGGTCGTTTGCCGAATACTGGCCCAGCGCATTTTTCAGGTTCTGGGCAATGCCGATGTAATCCACCACCAACCCGGCCGGTTTGTCGCGAAACACCCGGTTCACGCGGGCAATCGCTTGCATCAACCCGTGTCCCTTCATCGGCTTGTCCACATACATCGTATGCATGGAGGGCGCATCAAAGCCGGTCAGCCACATGTCCCGCACGATCACCAGCTTCAGCGGATCATTCGGGTCCTTGGCGCGTTTCGCCAGCAGGTCACGACGTGCCTTGTTGCCGACATGGTCCTGCCAATCCTGCGGGTCGGATGCGGAACCGGTCATGACGATTTTGACCACACCTTCCTTGTCATCGTCAGAGTGCCAGTCCGGGCGCAGAGCGGTGATCTCGTTGTAGAGCGCCACACAAATCCGGCGGCTCATGCAGACGATCATGGCCTTGCCATTCATGGCCTCCACACGGCTTTCAAAATGCTGCACCAGGTCATCCGCAACCATCTTCAGCCTTTTTTCTGCCCCCACCAAGGCCTCGACAGTCGACCATTTCCGCTTGAGCTTTTCCTGTTCACTCAAAGCTTCGTCTTCGGTCAGTTCCTCGATCTCGGCGTCAATCCGTGGTTTTTCATCGTCGGGCAGTTCTATCCGCGCAAGACGGCTTTCGTAATAGATCGGCACGGTTGCGCCATCCTCAACCGCACGGGTGATGTCGTAGACGTCGATATAGTCACCAAACACCGCCGGGGTGTTCACATCGTCTTTCTCAATGGGCGTTCCGGTGAACCCGATGAACGAGGCATTTGGCAGCGCATCACGCAGGTACTTGGCAAAGCCATAGGCGATTTTGCCGGTCTTGCGGTCAATTCTTGCCTTGAAACCATATTGGCTGCGATGGGCCTCATCCGCGATGACAACGACATTGCGCCGGTCCGTCATCTTCGCATCCGAGAACTTCTGGATTGTGGTGAATATCACCCCTCCCGAAGTCCGATTCAGCACGGTTTGCAGATCGTCGCGGCCCTCGGCCTGCACCGGGGTCTGGCGGATCAGATCGCGGCACATGGAGAAGGTCGCAAACAACTGATCGTCCAGGTCATTGCGATCAGTCAGCACCACCAGCGTTGGGTTTTCCAACTCGGGCCTGCGCACCAGCTGTCCGGCAAAAAAGGCCATTAGCAGGCTTTTACCCGACCCCTGCGTGTGCCAGATTACCCCGGCTTTGCGGTCCCCGGTGACAGATGTCGCCCGGACTGTGCTCTCAACAGCTTTCAGCACCGCGTGGAACTGGTGGTAGCCTGCTATGATCTTGATGATTCCGGCACCGCTGTCACCAAACACAGTGAAATCACGGATCAGTTGCAGGAATCGTCCTTTTTCAAACACGCCCTCAATCAAGGCCTCCATTTCCGGGCTGCCCTTGGGGGCAACGTCTTGCCCGTCAGTCGTGCGCCACGGCATGAAGCGTTCTTCATTGGCGGTGAGACTGCCAACCCGAGCCAGCATGCCGTCCGAAGTCACCAACACCCCATTGGTGCGAAACAGCGACGGGATTTGTGCCTTGTAGGTCTGTAGCTGGTTGTAAGCGCTGGTCAGCGTCGCGCTTTCGGTGCCAGGGTTCTTCAGCTCGATCACCGCCAGCGGCAGGCCGTTCACGAACATCACCACATCGGGGCGGCGATTGTGGCCGTGTTCGATCACCGTCAACTGATCAACAACCAGCCAGTCGTTGGCGTCCGGATTGTCAAAATCCACCAACCACACCTTGTCACCGCGAATGGTGCCGTCCTCGGCGTGGAACTCCACATCCACACCCTCAACGATAGCGCGATGCAAACGGCGGTTTTCTTCGATCAGCGAGGCGCTCTCGTCACCGATGATCCGCTTGATCGCATCTTCGCGTGCTTCGGATGGGATCTGCGGGTTGAGCCGCGCAACGGCAGAGTCCAAGCGACCGCGCAGGATCACATCACCATTTGAGATCCGCTCGGGGGCCGTGCCATCCGGGCCAATTACAGCGTCGGGCAGGCGGGCATACCCGAGTTCCTGAAACTGTTCGATCAGGATTTTTTCAACATCATCTTCGGAAAGAAAGCTAGCCATCAAATATCAACCCTTACCGCCCTAAAACAAATTCTGCCCGCTCACGACGCAGCATTTCGTATGGGCTGACACAATGAATCACTAACTCAATGCAGGCATTGGGAATCTTGATCTTTCTGGTCGAATTTGCCGGAACCTCGTGAGTGACAACCGTGTAGTCATGCGCCAACGCATGAGCAACCAGCCAATAGTCGGCGACTTGCAGAAATGTGGCAACGGCAGCTGGCGCGTATCCATGACCGTTTGCCCAGGCACTTACTGTTCCAAGCGCGGGCAAAATGGCATCATCCGGAGGAAGGAAAAATGCACTCCCTCTGTCTTTGGCCCACGAGGTGAGATCATCTTCGCCAGATGCCAATTCGTCAGCAACTTTTTCGATGCTCGCCACGTTTCCGGCGGCGTTCTGCACGACCAGCCACTCCCAAAATGCAGGGCAGAAATCGAAACCATAGTGGAGGTTCTTCGCCTGGATAAATACATTGGCATCGAGCAGATACCGGGTCACATCATCACCCCGACTTCCCGCCCGAGATTGTTGAAGGTCTCGGTTTTCTTGACGCCAAGCATCCGGAAGGCATCGCGATAAAGTGTTTGACCTTCCAGTGTGCTGACAACCAGTGCCCGTGTGAATCTGTGACTGACCCGCGACAGGGTGGTTCGGTAGAAGTCTCCACCGCCGCCAGACTTCTGCTTGATTTCCCGCAATCGTTGGATTTCCGACCGCCACGCAGTATTGAATCTCGCCCGATCCAGAGCGCCAGCATCCAGCAGGCGGCGCAGAATGACCAGCGTGCTGACCTTGAAGTGACGGGCCAAGCGGCTGAGGGTATGTTCAAGGGCTTCATCTTCGAGCAGTTCGGCGCGTACGGCAGCAAGCGGTGCCAGCAGTTCCGCCGCGACCTTGTTGCACCAGACTTCCTCGCGCCGGAACCCGGCAAGAGGGGCCGCACTCGCATTCGACAGGGCAGAAGCGCCCAGCCAGATATGGGCCAGTTCATGGGCCAGAGTGAACATTTGTGCGGACTTGGAATCCGACCCGTTGATGAACACCAAAGGTGCCGAACGATCCACTAGGG
The DNA here is from genome assembly GCA_002367255.1 of Rhodobacterales bacterium UBA3089. Taxonomy (GTDB): domain Bacteria; phylum Pseudomonadota; class Alphaproteobacteria; order Rhodobacterales; family Rhodobacteraceae; genus NORP23. Next base: position 4,403 of record DFBD01000101.1, read on the forward strand.
CAAAACCCCGGAACTCGTCTACATCCAAAGGGCGCTTGTTGTTACTGAACACAACCCCGCTGGTCATCACCAGAATGCCGGCCTGATCCGCCTGACGATTGAACATCCGCAAGGCATCCGTCCAGGTACCGCAATCGCGACGTTCTTCCACACTGAAGCCCAGTGTCGTGCGGATTTTCCTGGCCACCGCTTCCGGCGACGTCTGCAATGTCGAGCTCCCAACAAAATCCAACTCCGGGTCCTGATACAGCCGAGCGAAATCGGCGTACCAACTCTGGCGTTCCTGGCAGGCATAGATCATTTCCAGCAGGTTCGGGCTTGGCTGCGCCAACTGCCGCCCTTCAAGCGTGCGGAAATCCGGAATCGGCAACGCCTCTTCGGGTGGCTCGGGCAAAAACAAATACCCGATCGGCACATGAACTACCTTGGCAAAATTCTCCAACTGCTTCAGCGTCGGATGAACTTCGCCTTCCAGCCACTCTGGGAACTTGGTGAACCGTGCCTGCAGGTCGTCCGGTACCAGCCCTGCGCGTTCAACCGCCCAGCGCAACATCTCCGGTCTGACCGCAACACGGGTCATCTCTATTCCCCTTCCTGAAGCAGCACAAACCCCTTCAAACGACGTTCTATTGCTCTCCCAAAAAGAATACCATCTCGTTCGCCATCATCCGGCCCTTCGACCAACCCGTGCATATATTCAGGAAGCTCTTGCACAGGTTCGAAGATTTGGCGGTCGATTTCCAGCATCCCGAAGCCCCGCTCGCCTGACATCTCTCGGGACTGTTTCAGCGCAGCAACTGCGTTTTCGGCAAGTGTCCCGCCGTCATCTGATGAACCGGCACAATCGCACGCCAGACAGTGCCAGGGGAAACTGACATGGGCGAGGTCCGCCAATTTGTTTGATCCGGTGGATTTGGCCGCTAGGGCGTCAGCAATCAGGCACCCATACTGATTGCGCGACATTGACGGAGCGGAACAACGCGCGCCATTCCTCCAAAGCGGAGCAACTTTTCGGCTGTGGACGTACAGGCAATACGCAGGGTTGAGCTTGTCCTGAGCCGCAACTTTTATCAGCGTGTTGATCTGCGTGTCGGGCATGCTTTTGGTTTCATAGGTTTGAAGCCGGTGGAATAACTCATTCGGAAGCTTAACCTTCTTGGCCTGAATGCGCATCCCGAGCCAGCTTCCGGGCCGTCCGATCCACCATTCCCAGTCCGAGCCATTCTTCGGCTCTTCCACCTGTTTCGAGAATGCCCTGATTCGGACATTGACCGAATGATTTCGGTTCAACTCAAGAAGAATGGTTTCAGTGATGGTTTCCTCTCCATAGGAAAGACCGGCCCGGTCGGCTTCGTCGATTTCACGCCAGACGCGATCGGCGATCTGAAGGAAGGAGTGGCAAAGTCCGCTCATCTCGCAGCCTCCACGATGGCTTCGGCCTCGCGCACCCGGATTTCGCCGGACATCAGCTTGGGTAGCAACAGGTCGCGGGTTTGGGCGAGGGTGCGGGTTTCATTGCCGTTGGCTTTCATTTTAGCGAAATGTGGAGAAACCGCAGCATCAAAGGCAGAAAAGATTTCGCCGCTCGGTTTGGGAAGCAATAGAGAGTCAAAGGTTGCACGTGTAATCGTGGAAAAAACCGAACCATGCGCCATGGCTTGCAACCGCGAAACCATGTGTTGGGCCGCAAGATAGGTGAAGCAGTCCCCGACCTCGCCAGCGCCTTGCAACCCATAACAGGATTGGTTGAAGGTCATATCCTGCGCCGCCATCGCGAGTTTTCCAACCGTCCCTCGTGCCGAAATAATCGTAGTTCCCTCACGAACCAGTTTCGCGGAGCTTTCTTCCACACCACGCTGGGTTATTTTCTTTTCTGTATCGAGAACATAGACACCAGAGCCATCGGGGGCATCTACGACGGAATACCAAAGAATGTCGCCGCCCCAATAGTCCGGCTCTTTCGTTTTTGGTGTGCCACCGCCAAGGATGGAGAAAAACTCTGAAAGCGGCTCTTCCTCCCACCCCTCCGGCACCCCGTCATCATCCAGCCGGTCGGGGAAGAGGGACCAGATTTCGGGGGCGAGGTAGGGGGGCGATCCGGCCATCTTGGCACGGGTGGGGCCGAAATCGACGAACCAATCGCGAAACAGAGCCCGCGCCATCGCCTCCAGCGTCGCATTCATCCACCGGTTCATCTCGATTTTCCGATCGAATGAAGATGCGAGTATGCCGATTTTGTTTTGCTCAGTTTCGCCAATTTCGGGAAATGGCAGGGCTTTCAGGAAATCTAAGTCAAACTTTCCTGCGCCAATTCCAGTTACACCGATGTTTCCACGAAGAATTGGGCGCAGGCTTTCAATCCAGAAATGTAAGAACATAGGATCTGTTTTTGGTTTTGCGCAAATCGCTTTTACGTCCTGATTGAATGCAACGTTCTGATCGGCAAAACAAATCGGGATGTAGTTGAAAAGCCCACTACCACGCACCAACAAAAGGGTTGCGCCCTGTGGTGCAAGTTTTGATCCCGCCGCTAACCCTTGTTCGGTGATCCGTGGTTCTGCATCCGAAAGAAAACGCATGTTCATGTTGGATGCGGAATACCAGGAAATGTCACCATCCCAGTATGTTGGTATGCTTTTCTTGGGAGTTCCTCCTGAAAGAAAACTGGCAACCTCTCCAAGAGTTTTCATGGGGCGGCACTCATCAATGCGGCTCGAATTCGTTCTTCGAGAATTTTCCCGTTGTCGAACTGCCCCTCCAACTCCGTCTGTAACGCCGCGAACCGCTCGGCAAAGGGCATGGCGTCCTCCTTGGCGGCCTCTATGCCCACATAGCGGCCCGGGGTCAGCACGTGGCCGTTGGCGCGCACTTCTTCCAGCGTGGCGGATTTGCAAAAGCCGGGCACGTCTTCGTAACCCTCGCCCTCGCGCCAGGCATGGTAGGTATCGGCGATCTGCGCCATGTCGTCATCGGAAAACTCGCGCCGCGTGCGGTCGACCATATGGCCCAGCTTGCGGGCATCAATGAACAGGATTTCGCCGCGCCGGTCGCGCAGCTTTTTATCCCGCGCCACACCGTTTGATTTGTCCTTCGCCAGAAACCACAGGCAAACCGGAATTTGCGTGGAATAGAACAACTGCCCCGGTAGAGCGATCATGCAGTCCACTACCTCGCCCTCGATCATCGCCTTCCTGATCTCGCCCTCGCCCGACTGGGTCGAGGACATGGAGCCATTGGCCAGCACCACCCCGGCGGTGCCGGTGGGCGAAAGGTGGTGCAGGATGTGCTGCAACCAGGCGAAGTTGGCATTGCCCGCAGGCGGTACCCCGTATTTCCAGCGCACATCCTCGCGCAGGCGATCACCGCCCCAGTCTGAGATGTTGAACGGTGGGTTGGCCAACACATAGTCAGCGCGCAGATCGGGCAGCTCGTCCTTGTGGAACGAGCCGTCGGAGTTCCACTTGATCTCGGCATCGATGCCGCGCACCGCTAGGTTCATCCGGCACAGTCGCCATGTGGTGTGGTTGCTCTCCTGCCCGTAAATGGCGATGTCACCGACGCGTCCCTCGTGAGACTCAACAAAGCGTTCGGATTGCACGAACATGCCGCCCGAGCCGCAGCAGGGGTCATAGACGCGGCCCCGGTAGGGTTGCAACATCTCGACCATGGTTTTGACCACCGCGCGGGGGGTGTAGAATTCGCCGCCGCGCTTGCCTTCGGAGCCTGCGAACTGGCCGAGGAAGTATTCATAGACGCGGCCCAGCACATCGCGCGATTTGTCATTGTCGAGTTTGATGTTGGCGATCAGGTCGATTAGCTCGCCAAGCATGATGGCGGATAGCGCTGGGCGGGCATATTCCTTGGGCAGAACGCCCTTGAGCGACGGGTTGACCTTTTCGATGGCCAGCATCGCATCGTCGATGATCTTGCCGATGTTGGGCTGACGGGCGTTGGCCTGAAGGTGCGACCAGCGGGCTTCCTTGGGCACCCAGAAGATGTTGTCCTGCAGATAGACGTCCTTGTCCTCGGCCTCTTCCGGGTATTCGGAGGCCAACAGTTCGGTGTGCTTGGCTTCGAAACTGTCCGAGATGTGTTTGAGGAAGATCAGGCCCAGCGCGACATGCTTGTAATCTGACGGCTCCATGTTGCCGCGCAGTTTGTCGGCGGCTTTGAACAGTTCAGCTTCAAAACCAAGTGGTGCGCCATTGTTTGTCTTTTTGGCCATCAGCCTTCACCTTCAATACGTGACGGAGAAATGTTGTCCCCGGTCAGCTCCTCAAATTTCTCAACCGACAGGACAACGACCACCGGGCGACCGTGCTTCTCAACCACCACAGGATCAGCGCGGGCAAGGTCGATCATGCGGCCAAAATTGTACTTGGCCTCCCGTGCAGAAAGCGCCTTCATGATCAATCCTCCCGTTGATATGAGTGGCCGAAATGGCCACAACAATCAATCAGAACTTGCATGGAGACGGTGGCGGCGTGCAAAGGCAGGCCAATTAGGATTCTCTGCAAGTAATTCAATCAGGAAATTGAAATGGAAACACGCTCAAAGAATGCCGTAGACTACTAACCAGGATTGGAAACACGGCGATCACAGATTGCACCCTCGCGCCTGCCCGCGCATGACAGCATAGTCGCTCAGCATTTCCGCGATCGCCGATCCATCCGGCAATACCTGTACTTTTTCCGCCGCCCTCACCTGAAACTCCGCATCATATTCCACCACCGGCGGGCAAATTCCGGTGACAGCTTCAGAACCGGCAATTGCGCAAGCGCTCAGCAAGCTCGTCACGATCACGAGGCCGACGAGCCGCGGCCTCGAGCATCCGGTGCTGGATTTCATTTGCCTTCTCCTGATTTTCGAGACGTTCCGCCATCAACCCAGCGCGTTCACCCGAGCGACGCAATGACAGCAGAAACAGTGAAATTGCGAGGGCGATAACCGCCCATTTCCCGACAGCCAAGGCAACCCGACTGCCGGTGAACCACGTTAGCAGCGCACCCATCAGCGCCGCCCTTTGCGCCAATCGTCCCAGCGGGCATAGATGGTGACACTGACGCCAATCAGCGCCACGGCGATGAAGGCCCAGCGCAAGGAATCGAGATACGGGATCAGCGGCTGGATGGCGGACTGCGTGTCGGCCACAGCCTGCTGCACCACCTCGACACCCGCCGCTCCGATGGTCGCAACACCGGCTGCCCCACCACCCTTCATGGTGCGGCTCTCGGTCAGGTTTTCACGCAGACGTGGTGGCTCAGGCGCAAACCGGGCAGTGCGGGGTGGAAACGGATCGCCCCACTGGCGGGCACGACCGATGTCGATGTGCATGAAGTTCTGGCGGGGGTAGAATCCGAAACCGGTAAAGCCGACGGCTCGCGCTGCTTTCTCGAAACATTCCGGATCATGGTTGGTCATTGAAATGTCAAAGGCAGCCCCCTGCAGATGCATGGAGTGCTCCGCGCCACCGACCTGCCGGTTATAGCCCGGACTGCGGTAGGCTGAATGCACGATCAGCGGCACGCCGAGCTTTTCTCGCAATGCCTGTAACTTGTCGAGCGCTACCTCATCGATGCGGATCGTCCCGTCACCGCGACAGGCGATCTCTTCGGGCGAAAAATTCGCCCAGCGCCAAAGGGGTTCGGGGACATTGCGCCAGTCGGCGAAATACTGTGTGGTCATGTGGTTCTCCAATAAAAACAGAAAACCCGCCTGTTGGCGGGCGCTTGGTTGGTATGATTTGAGCCTGTATCAGCCGAACAGCTTCAGCCTCACGGCAATGCCCGCGATCAGGGCGAGCAGCAGGCCGGTGGTCATCAGGCGGATGATGGTCTGCCAGGCCGTGCGCCGTGCCATGCGCAAGCTGTCCAAAAGCGTGCGCAGATCGTGGATGTCGATGGCGGCTTCGGGACCATCGAGGCCGACGTTGGTCAGGGCCCTTCGCGCACCTTGCTCGGCAGCGCGGGCCAGC
>DFBD01000006.1:0-6815 GCA_002367255.1 Rhodobacterales bacterium UBA3089
TAACCACTCCGCCAACTCGCCTGACTTATAGGGTCTGGGGTTGCTATACCAACCGTGACTTAGGCGTGCAAGCATCAAACGCAAATTGTCAGATCAAGTTGCCCCCCCCGACAAGATGTGCCAAAAGACAGCTATTAGCCCAACTTAAAAGGCCACTCTCATGATTGATTATCAAGCCGCCCGTATCGCGATGGTTGACGGACAGGTTCGCCCCTCGGATGTAACCCTGTATCCTGTTATTGACGCAATGTTGAAAGTCCCGCGTGAGGCCTATGTACCGGATGACATGCGCCCACTGGCGTATGTTGGCAAACACATTGACCTAAAGAACGGGGGCGTTGTTTTGGCGCCTCGCATACTTGCTAAAATGCTGGAATCATTGAATATTAAGCAAGACGAAATGGTTCTGGATATCGGTATCGGGCTCGGATATTCAGCGGCGGTAATCGCGCGTTTGGCCGAGGCCGTGATAGCGGTCGAGGAAAATTCCGAGCTGGCAAGTGTCGCTGAAACAACGCTTAGCGAGCAATCGGCGGATAATGCCGTGGTGCATGTCGGGCCGTTGGTGGAGGGCGCTGCCGAGCATGGACCCTATGATGTGATCGTGGTGGAGGGCGGTGTTCAGGTACTTCCTGATTCCCTGCTGTCACAGTTGAAGGTTGGTGGCCGGATCGCCGCAATCTTTATGGATGGTCCAAGTGGGCAGTGCCGTATCGGCGTTCGAACCGCTGCCGGAATTAGCTGGGATACGGTATTTGATGCGACCGCACCAGTTTTGTCAGGTTTTTCTGCGGAAAAGACGTTTTCTTTCTGAGTACATCTTGTACTTACTGACCAAAATATCAGATACTGACAAGCCATAACTTAACGGAGAGACAACGATGAAACGCAAATTAGCAAATTGGTGTATATTTGCGGCAATCGCGGGTTTCCCGATGGTGCCTTACACGGCCTCGGCGGTAACGCTACAAGAGGCTTTGATACAGGCATACCAAACGAATCCGTCTCTGGAAGTCAGTCGCGCGAGCCTTCGTTCGCAAGATGAATCGGTTGTTCAAGCAGGGGCGGGAAGGCGGCCGTCAATATCGGCATCCGGTGTTACGGCTTACTCGGCAGATATAAATGCGCTTGATGATCCGACTAACACATTGCGCGCGTCGCTTGATGCGGGTTTGGTGGTTTTTGACGGCGGGCGCACGGCTGATGCGGTCAGTGCTGCGGCCTATATGGTTTATGCTTCGCGCGAAAATCTTAAGGCAAGTGATCAATCTGTGTTACTAAGCGCAGCGACGGCCTATCTGGATGTGCGCCGCGATCAAAAGTTCCTGGCGTTAGCGCAAAACGAGGTCAGCGTGATCGAACAGCAGCTTAAAGCGATGGAGGATCGCTTCGCTGTCGGGGCGGTAACCCGTACTGAGGTGGCATTGGTGAAGGCGCGGCTGGCGGCGACGAAGACAGGCCTTGCTGCCAGTTCTGGTCAACTGGCGCTTTCCAAAGAAATTTATCGCGCGGTTGTCGGGGCTGAGCCTGTGAACCTGCAAGCGGCACCTGCGTTGCCAAAATTGCCAAACTCCCTAGCTGAGGCGGAGTCGATTGCAATGCGTGAACACCCCATGATTTTGGCGGCGCGGTTTGCTGAAAAGGCGGCCGAGTTCGACATAGCCCGTGCGCGGGCTGCGAGTTTAGGGACTGTTTCCGTCGGTGGCTCGGTTGAGTACTTGAACGCACCGGGTTTACTGGGGCAAACCGAAAGTACACGGGCGTCAATTTCCCTTAGCGGCCAGATCCCCATTTATAACGGTGGTGTGTTGTCTAGTTCGATCCGCTCAGCTGCACAGATTTTGGAGAGCCGGAAGGCTACGACCCAGAATGTAATGCGGCAAATCCGGCAGGCGACGGCCTCTTCCTGGGCGCATATCCGGGTGGGGCGTGCCTCGATCACAGCTGCTAACCTGCAAATCGAAGCATCGCAGATTGCATATGATGCCGTCAAAGAAGAGGCGCGACTTGGTTCGCGCACAACGCTTGACCTGCTGGATGCGGAACAGGATTTGTTGTCTGCGAGATCTAGTTTGGCATCGGCGCAGCGGGACGAATACGTGGCTGCGATGAACCTGCTATCCTCGATGGGGTTACTAACGGTTGAAAACCTTGATCTAGGCATACAAGTCTATGACCCACAGGTGAATTTCGATGCGGTTACCCGTAAAGCTGCGACACCGTTCTCGGGCAGTAGCATTCTTGACACAATCGGGGACCGCTGGAAGTAAAACGGTTGACGCTATAACGTAGCTTCCGCTAATTTGCTTGAAGACCAACAGTTGTGAGGACGCGTGGAGAAGCCGGAACAAGAAGATCTGAATGATGTTTTGTCGGCCATTCGAAATATGGTTCGGGATGAGACCCGTGCGAAGTTTCCAGAGACGGCTATTACGGATGAAGAGAACGGTCCTGAACCTGCGACGCCGACGGGACGCCAACCGAATTTACCTGCTAACGTCCTGATTCTTCACCCTCATATGCGGGTGACAAAAGCTAAACCGAAGATACTTCTACTGGATAAAGCCTCCCGTGTTCCAAATACCGCGCCGAGCCCGGTCGGCGAAAGTTTTGCAATTGCCAGTGCTGCAATGGACGAAGGAATGCTGCGCGATATGGTGCGCGAGGTAGTACAAGAGCAACTTCGCGGGGAGCTTGGCAAAGAAATTGTCGGGGCGATCAAGCGCGATATGATGCAGTTGTTAGAAAAGAATAATTAACGCAGTTTTGGTGGTTTTTCGTGGTCCATACCCGGTGCTAAAGGTTTTAGGGTCGCGGGCAACACCAAGTCCGGGATGTCGAATTTAAGGCCGACTTTGCCAAATTCTTCGATATGAGGGGCGCTTGCTTCAAGGAATGTGACATCCAGTTGTCCGGCCTCTATACCGCTGAAAGCCAGCGCTTCGGAAATGGCTTCGGCGACACCCTCTTGTGCCGCTGGCGGCACGTCGATCATCGCTAACATATGCCCGTTCTGTGCGCCCTGATAGGTTACCCCCACAAGGTAGGCGGCAGAAACCACGCCAGACATGTTCGCTAGTTTGGTGTCTAGGGCCGTGATCAATGTTTCCGGCAGGCCTTTGGGGGGGTGCAATTGTTCGGGCACAGCCTCGGTCACGATGGATTTTGCACCTAGGACCTCGTTCAACCAGTCAACGGTGGCTGGTGGCATTAACATGCTTGACGGGGCCACGCCCAGATTTAACCCCAACCCGATGCCTTCGCCAGCCAGCATTTTTGCGATACGACGACCAGACATCGCGACAAACGGGGTTGGTGTATCGACAAAATTTGCGAGGCGATCCTCGCGATCAAAAACAAGCGCGAAGGCCCCGTCGCTGGTTTGGAAAATCAACGGGCGGGCGCGATCGTCGCTGGCCTCTTCTTCAAGCATTAAGAAAAGTTCGGCGTCGGCAAGGCGTTCATGGAAGCGCAGGCTTTGTGCTTCGTCAGCTTCCATAAGTTCGTGTGCTTGATCGAGTGGAGTTTGCATGAAAAGGCCTAGCTTAAGAAGTTCACGATCAAGGTGACGCCCAGCAAGATTGCAATCCACAACACCATAGAGCCTGTCGGCCATACCTGGGCTATGCGCCCTTCGGGCCCATGAGAGTTATACAGGCGGGAAATAACAGTTGAGATTGTGCGATGCCAGAATGCGCTATTGGCGGCCCAGATTTTTGAAACTGTGTTGGCCACGGCGCGGATGATATTTGGCAATAAGCGACGGTAACTCCAATCAGCATCAAGATTGACCGAACGTAGCTCGGGTGGGTAGATGCGGGTGCGCATCAGCACGGTGAAAGCCAATGCCGAGAAGAACAGAAGCTGAAGCTGCGTGATTACATGGGTGGCGGTGTAACTGTCGTAACTCACTTCATAAGGCAGGAGCGCGTAGAGCGGTTCGGGGTAGACTCCGATGAAGATGCTTAGAAACGCGGTCAGGCCCATTGCCAACAACATATGCAGCGGCGCCTCTTTCGGGCGTTTGCCGCTGTCATGGGCGAAGAAGGCGAAATAGGGGATCTTGATGCCTGAGTGGTGGAACACACCGGCGGAGGCGAACAGAAGTATCGCCCAGATGATATAGTAATGTTCCTTGGCCGAGGCCGACAGGATGAGCGACTTGGTTACGAAACCCGAAAATAGCGGGAAGGCCGAAATCGCAGCCGCACCGACAACACAGAAAATCATGGTCAGCGGCATTGTCTTGTACAAACCGCCAAGCTCCGACCCTTTGGCTGTTCCGGTGCGAAACAGGACTGCGCCGACGGACATGAACAGCAGCGATTTATAAAGGATGTGTGCGACGGCATGCGCCGCGGTGCCGTTTAGTGCCAATTCAGTGCCGATGCCGATACCAACCACCATAAATCCGAGCTGGTTGTTTAATGAATAGGCTAGCACACGGCGGAGGTCGTTTTCGATAACCGCATAGAAAATCGGGAACAGAGTCATTACCGCGCCGATATAAATCAGGATTTCGGTGCCGGCAAAACCGCGCGCCAGCGAGTAGATTGCTAATTTAGTTGTGAAAGATGAGAGGATCACTGTGCCGGTCACTGTCGCGGCCGGATAGGCGTCCTGCAACCAGTTATGCAAGAGCGGGAAGGCGGCTTTGATGCCAAATGCGATGAAGATCAACCATGTGCCTGGAGAGCCTAGTTCCATGTGTTCAAAGGCCAGAGATCCGGTTTCGCGATAATATAACACAGCTCCCGCTAACAGGATCACGCCTGAGCTGATCTGGACTATCAGATACCGCATACCGGTGTGATAAGCCCCTTCAGTCCGTCGCGCCCAGATCAGGAAGACCGAGGCAATCGCCGTACCTTCCCAGTAGAAGAAGAGAGTGATCAGATCTCCGGCAAAAACCGCCCCGATTGCGGCGCCGGCGTAAAGCAAAGCTGACACCTGTTGCACCGTATCGCGTACATGCCACGCGTAAAGGTTGCCCAGAAACGCTGCGAGGCTGAAGATCAGTGCGAAAATACGGGAGAGCTTGTCGACCCGCATCAGTTCAAGGTCTAGGCCGAAGAAGTTGACCTGAACGTGGTCGCCAAAGGGCAGGGTCCAAACCTGCCAAGCTGCCAACACCGGCACAGCCAGCAACAACGCAGCGCGCAACCGCCCTTGCGGTAGCATGATCAATAGGGCAGCACCGGCAAAGAACAAAACGGCAGTTGGCAGGCTCTCAATCGCCATGATTTAACCTTTCCATCTGGTCTTCTGGGTAGTCCTCGGTTTCAACATCCATCGGAGCGTAATAATCTTCAGGGCGTTTCAGGATAATACGCAGACCCTTGGCTGCAATCACCAACAAGGCGCACATGATAAAGCCGTATAGTGCATAAAATCCGGGGATATTCTCGACAGGCACATAGGTGTGCTTATGATACAGAAAATCAGCACCGAAAAGCAGGGCGCAGGCGCCGTAGAGACCATAGACGAAGCGGTCGACCTTTTTCTTGTCGTCCACCCAGAGGAAGAGCCTCGCGATGGCGGAAAAGTCTGAATCGTCTTCTGTTCTATGTTCGCTCATTGGTTCATCCTTAATATCCTGAGACAATCGGCATCAGGAATTCCTGCAACACGCCCGCATAGAAGAATAGAAGGAGCGTGCCAAATGCCGTGATGGCAGGTGGTAGCCAGACTAGAAGCGGGGACTCGGTTACTTTGGTCGGTACACCTTCGGGAAGAGGCAAGAAGAACCCGCGTCCGATGATGGAAAGCAGATAAGCGACGTTCAGCAGCGAGCTGACCATAAGCACCCCGATCATGACCCATTGTCCTGTGTCCGCAGCCCCGAGGATCAACAACCATTTGCTCCACGAACCACCAAGGGGCGGTAGGCCGATGATGGATAATGCGCCGATGAAAAACGCGCCGTAGGTGATTGGCATGATCTTTCCAAGGCCGTTCATCTGACTGATGTTTGTTTTGTGGGTCGCGACGTAAATCGAGCCTGCGGCCATGAATAACGTGATTTTGCCCATGGCGTGCATGGCGATATGCATACCGCCACCGAGCGCGCCCATGGATGTCGCGAGTGCCATGCCAAGGGTGATGTAGGACAGTTGGCTGATGGTCGAATAGGCGAGGCGTGCCTTCAGATTGTCTTTCGTCATTGCAATGACGGATGCAGCGATGATCGAGTATGCCGCCAACCACATCAGCCATTCGGACGCGCCGGTTTCGGCCAAGAAGTCGATGCCAAATATGTAAATTCCGACTTTGAGCATGGTGAACACACCCGCTTTCACAACCGCCACAGCGTGCAAAAGTGCGCTAACCGGAGTAGGGGCAACCATCGCGGCAGGAAGCCAGCGGTGGAAAGGCATCAATGCAGCCTTGCCAATTCCGAAGGCATATAGAGCCAGCAGGACGGCGACGGCGGGGCCTGCAATGTGGCCTTCCAGAATGCCGCCTTTGGTGAAATCCAGCGTTCCGGTAATTGAGTATGTCCAGATCACGGCCAGCAGCTGAAACCCGATGGAGGTGCCGAGCAAAATACCAAGGTAGGTGCGTGCGCCGCGAATGGCCTCGGGCGTACCTTTGTGGGCGACCAGTGGGTAAGTGGATAGGGTTAAAATTTCGTAAAACACGAACAGGGTGAACATGTTCGATGCAAACGCGATGCCCATCACTGCGGATATGGCAAGCGAGAAGCTGGCGAAGAAACGGGCGTGATGTTCCTCGTTATTGCCGCGCATATAGCCGATACCGTAGAGGTGCGTGATGATCCATAGGCCGGAGGCGACAATCGCGAACAGGAGGCC
>DFBD01000006.1:6850-13470 GCA_002367255.1 Rhodobacterales bacterium UBA3089
ATTGTCAGAACCATCACAAATGTGGCGACGGCGGCAGCCAGTGTCAGCCCGTCGCGCAAATCGGCACGATTACGGAACACAAGGTTCGTCACGGCAGCCCCAGCGGGGATCAGCATTGTCAGCAATATGGCTGTGTTGGTTTCCACGGTCAAATTCCCTACATCATGCCCGCGCTACCGGCCAACAACCCTTGGGCTGCCGCGCGGGAGGCGGTTAGTGTGACGTCAGTTGCTAAGCCGAAATAGATGCAGGCAAGGGCCATTATCCACATTGGTATTAGCATGGAGAACGGGGCCTCGCGGTAATCAGTTCCGGCGAGAGGGGTTTTCAGGTAAAGCACTTCGATCACGCGCCAGACGTAGATTACGGCCAGCAGGGATGACAGTACGATCAGCACCGAAAGAGGCCACCAGCCTTTTTCGATTGTTGCCTCCACCAGCACCCATTTGCTGATGAAGCCCGCGGTGCCGGGTACTCCGATCAGGCTAAGGCCGCCGATAACGATGGCCGCGCTTGTCCACGGCATGCTTTTTCCCATCCCCTGAATGCGGTTGTAAAACGAACCGCCGGAGCGCAGCGCCAGAATGCCGACGCCCATGAATAGTGTGGCCTTGGTGATGCCGTGATTAAACAGATGTGCGATGGCGGCGGTTAAGCCGGTTTCCGTCAGCAGGCTAATGCCCAGCAGCATATACCCGATTTGCGCGATGCTGGAGTAGGCCAGCATACGCTTGAAGTCGTTTTGGAATATCGCAATAAAAGAAGCGGCAAACATGGCCAGAATGGCGAAAGGCAGGATGATGAACTCTAACGTGTTCACCTCGAACATGAAGGACGGCTGGAAGACCGAGAAGGTAAAACGCAGCAGTACGTATATCGCGACTTTGGTAGCTGTGGCCGCAAGGAAAACAGTAACGGCAGAGGGGGCAAATGTATATGCGCGTGGAAGCCACAAGTGCAGTGGATAGATCGCGATTTTCAACCCCATACCAACCACGATAAACGCAAAGGCAGCGCGCACCGTGCGGTTGGAGCCTTGATCAGCGATCCGGTCAGCTAGATCCGCCATGTTAAGGGTTCCGGTCGCCATATAAAGCATGCCAAGACCGATAACGAAGAAGGTTGCGCCAATCGTCCCCATGATAAGATAATCATAGGCCGCTGTCAGAGCGCGTTTATCACGATAGGACCCTTGCGCGATTAGCACATATGTGGACAGCGACGAAATTTCGAGGAATACGAATACGTTGAACGCATCGCCCGTGATCGTTACGCCGAGCAAGCCCGTAAGGCATAGCATGAAAGCCGCATAGAACAGAGTGTGGTGCTTTGCCGGAATTTCGGACTTCACGCTCTCGCGGGCATAGGGAAGCACGAGGGTGCTAATGCCTGTAACCAGTAGTAACACGAAAGCATTAGTGGCATCGACACGGTATTCGATCCCCAGCGGGGGAGCCCAGCCACCTATTTGGTAGGAGATTATACTTCCGTCAATCACCTGCATCAGCAACAGTATCGCGATGCCAAACGACAGAACGCTGGCGATGAAGGCTAATGACCATGTTAGGCGGCGACTACCGATGAGGACGATCAACGGGGCAGACACCAATGGCACCAATATCTGCAATATGGGCAGATGATCCGAGAGTGTCATTGCGACGTGAGTAGATTCAGCCGACATTAAGCGCGCCCACCCATTGCATCGCCGTGAATGGCGTTTTCAGTTTGCACGATGGCGCGTTCTATTTTCAGGATGTCATCTTCCTCGATTGTGTTGAACTCTTCCTGAATACGCACGATCAATGCCAACCCGAGTGCGGTGGTCGCAACGCCGACAACAATGGCCGTCAGGATCAAGACATGGGGTAGGGGGTTGGAATAAATCACATCCGGGTCCACATCCATATCCAGCGGGAAAATTGGTGCAGTGCCATCTGTGACTTTACCCATGGATATATAAAGCATGAAAACCGAGGTTTGAAAAATGTTCAACCCGACGATCTTTTTCACGAGGTTGCCCTTGGCGACCACGATATAAAGACCCGTCATCATCAACACGGAAAACAGCCAGTAATTCAAATGTCCAAGGATGTATTCTTGTGTAAGTTCGAAACCCATCACCACTCCTCATCGCTAAGTCTTGGGGGACGGCCTGCGAAAGCATAATAGATTGCCACCATCACGGCGGTTACGGTGATGCCCACGCCAAGCTCGACGGCGAAGATGCCGTAATGTTGCCCGTGAGAGGGATGGTCGGGTGTGAACGCACCGTAATCCAGAAAGCTGTACCCGAGGAACAAGCTGACTATTCCTGTACCCGCGTAAATCAATACGCCCAAAGCAACCAGTTTATGCACCAACCACGGCGGGAAAACTTGTTGGACGTTGTGCAGGCTGAACACGAGACCATAGAGGATGAAAGCAACAGCCATAATCACGCCCGCCTGAAATCCGCCACCTGGGGAAAAGTCGCCGTGGAACTGGACGTAAAACGCAAATAACATGATCGCACCGACCAATAATTTGGTGATAACCCGTAATATAAGGTGATGGCGCATCAGACCTCTTCGCTTTCGTCTTCTTCATCGTCGCGACGGCGGCGGCGCAGCCCGCTAAGAAGTAGTAGAACACCGATGCCTGCCGTGAACACCACGGCGGTCTCGCCCAAGGTGTCATAGCCACGGTAGCTTGCCAGGATAGAGGTCACAACGTTCGGTATGTTAATTTCATGCACGCTATCTTCAAGGTAATCGGGGCCGACATGCATTTGTGCCGGTGCCTCGGGCGAACCGAAATTCGGCATGTCGAGTGTGCCGTAAATTAACGCAGCACCCGTTACAAAAACCACAAATAGCGGCAACACGGGCGAACGTTTGGTCGGCTTTTCAAACCGTGAAGTCAGCGCAAGTGTTCCTAGTACCAGAACAGTCGAAATTCCGGCACCCACGGCAGCTTCGGTAAAGGCGACGTCTACTGCGTCCAATGTTACGAATAACAAGGCGGAAAGCAGGCTGAAAACGCCGGATAACATCGCGATTGCGAATAGGCTTCGCATGCGCACGACTGCTATCGCGGTAAGCACCAGCATAAGAAAAAATACTACATCAATGAAAATTTCTATGACTCACCTACCACTATTCTGAACTTGCCGGATCGGCGTCTGATTTTGTGAGTGGTTCGGGCTCGACCCCCGTGAAGCCCTTGGCCTCTTTCGGGCGAAGTCCCGAAACAAGCGCCGCGTTGGCAATTGCATGCGTGGCCGTAGGGCCGGTGATAAACAGAAACACCCCTATGATGATCAATTTCACAGTAACAAGTGTGAAGCCTGTCTGCATACACATGCCGGCGAACAACAGCAAAACGCCAGCGGAATCTGTTATTGAAACAGCGTGCATACGTGCCCAGAAGTCTGGAAACCGCAACGCTCCAACCGCGCCTACAATGACAAAAAATGAACCGGCTAACATAAGTGCCCAGCTGATGATTTCTACGGCAGCATCAAGGAAGTTCATGTTTCTGCCTCCTCCTTTACCGGAAGCTTGTCGCCAATCGCACGGTAACGGAAAAACTTGAGGATCGCGATTGTGCCTACGAAGTTTATCAAAGCATAGAGCAGTGCAATATCGAGGAAATCCGGACGTTCCGTCAGAAACCCGATAAGGCCGATCAGTAAAACTGTGTGGGTGCCGAACGAGTTCACGGCTAGAACACGATCATAAAGGGTTGGCCCACCAAACAGGCGCACCAGCACTAGGGCCATGGCGATGAAAACCGCGATGATGGCAACAGCAAACATCATGCCGTGATAACCTTTTCACAAGCCGTAACCCGACGATCCATATCTGCGATGGCGTCTTTATCATCAGCAGAATACGCAACGGCGTGAACCAGAAACTGCCCCGGCTCTGTCTCGACAGATACCGTCCCCGGGGTCAGTGTGATAGAATTTGCGAAAATGACCTGCCCAAGATCGGAATTCTGGGTGTAGGGCACAGAAAACATGTGTTGCTTGATTGGCATTGAGGGGGCCAGGATAATTCTGGTGACTGCCCAGTTCGATTTGGCAATCTCGCCCAGTAACCAGCCTTGATATTTTAGAAACTCAAGAGGCTTAAGGTGAACTTCAACGCGATCGCCATCAATGGAGTTCATGCGGTTCAGGATGAAAATGACGAACAATGTGGAAAAGACGCCCAGCCCAACCGTTAAAGATTTGTAAATGCCGGACAGAAGCAACCAAAGTCCTAGAAAAGCAATGATTGTTCCGATTGTTCGCACCTTGATTCCTTCAGTCTTGTTTGGGCGTCGCCTCTAGATAAGTAGCAAATCCCGCCGCGCAATAGTTGACCTAACATATGCTTGAATGCACAGGGAAACGCAACCGGCTTACATATCATTTGATGCTGTTTTGTTAGCAATTTGTTGATACAAGTTGGCATACGCTGCGGGAACGTGGTAAATGCGCCTTTTCATAATACGAGTCTAAGAATGATCGAGTTTAGAAATGTTAGTAAGTCATTCTGGACAGGCACCCAGCGCAAAGTGATTTTGGATCAATCGAGCTTCAAAATCGAACTAGGGCGCTCCATGGGCATACTTGCGCCCAACGGTACGGGTAAAACCACAATCATCAACATGATGGCAGGGTTGGAACAACCTGACGAGGGGAAGATCATTCGTACATCGCGTATATCGTTTCCTCTGGGCTTTATGGGGGGGGTTGTTGGTAGTCACTCAGCAGGGGAAAATGCGCGCTATATTGCGCGAATATACGGGCTGGATCCCGACTATGTGGAAGCGTTTTGTCGATATCTCGCGGGACTGGAAGAATACTTCGAGATGCCACTAAGCACCTACTCTGCCGGAATGAGGGCGCGATTTACGTTTTCTTTACTTTTGGCACTGGATTTCGATATCTATCTTATTGATGAAGGAATGCCGGGGACTTCCGATGTAGAATTTAACCGTAAAGCAGGTAATGTTTTGCGAGACAGGCTAAAGCGGTCGACAGTTGTCATTGTTTCACATAGTCCGAGTATACTTGAGCAGTATTGCTCCTCCGCGTCTGTCCTAAGAAACGGAAGGTTGCATATGTTCGATACACTCGAAGAAGCAAAAGTGATGTATAATTATAATGACAAGTGATCAAACCCCACCGGATGATGAAAATAAGATGCCGCCGAAGCGTACACGCGCATACCTGCGCAAGGCGCGCCAAAAAGCACGCCGTATTGGGCTTGAGGCCATTGACGACGAACATGCTGCGCGACTGCTGGAAGAACTCGGGGTTGATGTTCTTAACGATGATGTATCATTGATTAACGCAGGCAATGCGGGAAAAAGCACACCATCGCCGCAAGATGGTGCAGATTTGACCGATCAGGTTTCGGCAAACTTTATGTTGAATGACGCGGAGCGCCTTGCTGAAGTGCACGCGATTCAGCGGGACTTGATCCGTCGCCGCCGTGTGCGGTTGTTCCTGCTTGCGTTGCGCCTTTTGTTTTTCGTGGCACTGCCTACCTTTCTTGTGGGGCAATACTACTACACCGAAGCCACGGACATGTACGAAACGGAATCGCAATTCGTTATTCAGAAATCCGAAGCAGCCGGCGCCAGCGCATTGGGTGGGATATTTTCCGGCACCGGGTTTGCCAATTCGGCAGATTCAATAACGGTACAAGGATACCTGACCTCACGCGAAGCGATGAAGCGTCTGGATGACGAGCTGGGCTATCGCGCCCATTTTCAACAGGATTTTATCGATAAGTTGCAACGCTTGCCGCAGGACGCCAGTCTGGAAGACGCATTCAAGCTTTATGAAGAAAACGTAAAGGTCGGGTATGATTTGAGCGAAGGTGTGATTCATCTGGAGGTGATCGCAGCGACTCCGGAAGATTCGCAGGCGTTTTCCAGCGCCTTGATCCGTTTTGCTGAAGAACGTGTTGATGAACTGTCGCAACGGTTGCGCGAAGATCAGATGAAGGGGGCGCAGGCGGCATATGACACGGCTGAGGCTGAGATGTTTGACGCACAAGCTGAAGTTTTGCGCCTTCAACAATCGCGCGGTGTATTAAACGCAGAATCCGAAATTGCGGCTCAGATGAGCATTATCAATTCTCTGGAACTGCAAATTGAGGATAAACTGCTGGATCTTGCAGAAATTCTCGATAATCCAAACCCCAATGAAATCCGTTCAGAAATCTTGCAGCGCGAGATCAATCGCCGTGTAGAACGCGTTGCTACCTTACGACAAAAATTAACGGAAACGACTGCTGGTAATGTTTCGTTGGCGACTATTTCTGGCGAATTGCAGATTGCGGAAACGAACATGTTGACCCGCCAATTGATGCTCCAACAATCGTTACAACTTCTGGAAACGGCCCGTGTAGATGCCAACCGACAGGTCCGGTATCTGAGCATTGGTGTTACGCCAGTCGCGCCCGATGTACCTAGCTATCCGCGTAAGATGGAGAGTACTGTTTTGGCGTTCATAATCTTCATGGGGATATACATTATGCTTTCTTTAACCATTGCGATCCTTCGCGAGCAGGTAAGCGTTTAACAATGTGTAAAACTGTACAAGTTGGCGATGTGAGAATTGCCAATAACTTGCCGTTAAC
>DFBD01000153.1:0-1231 GCA_002367255.1 Rhodobacterales bacterium UBA3089
CTGCGTCAGCTCTTTACGCTCCACCGGCGCATTAGATCGCCAGCCCTTGCCGTCAATCACCTGCTCGTTTGCCAACACAGTCATATCGACAGGGTCCCAGTTCACAACGGCGTTTTTGCGGTAAATCAAACCGGCATCCAGCATGTCTATAAACATAGCCTGCTGTTTGCCGTAATATTCAGGGTCACAGGTGGCGAATTCGCGGGTCCAGTCCAGACTGAAGCCCAGCGGTTTCATCTGTTCCTTCATGTCGTCGATATTTTTATACGTCCACGTGCCGGGATGGGTGTTATTTTCCATCGCAGCGTTTTCCGCAGGCATCCCGAAGGCGTCCCAGCCCATCGGGTGTAGCACGTTAAACCCACGCGCGGACTTAAATCGCGCCACGACGTCGCCCATAGTATAGTTACGAACGTGCCCGATATGTATGCGGCCCGAGGGGTATGGGAACATCTCCAGCACATAATACTTCTCAAGCGAATCGTCGCGTTCCGCCTTGAAAACTTGAGCTTCATCCCAGGCTTTTTGCCATTTTGGTTCGGTTACGCGCGCATTATATCGTGACACAGCGGGTGATTCCCTTAAGTAGCCTCGGCCTACGCCGAAATTATGAATATTTGCTAAGTATAAGGTCGCGAAAGCAGGAACAAGAGGTTTCGAGTCGCCTCTGGATGGTAAATGTGTGACATCCGTGCATCACCCCACAGAACAATTATCACGGAATAGTCAGCCTGCTTGACCAGAACGGCACGGTGGTTGATTACAGAAGCACTCCTTCCGGGCAACCGGTGATAGGTGATCTTTTAACTATAATGAGAGAAAAAACGATGAAAAACGTTCTTCTTACAACTACAGCACTGGTTGCCTTTGCTGGCGCAGCAGCAGCTGAAATGGGTTTCAGCGGTTCCACTGACATTGGTTACAACGACGAAATCAATGACGGCCTTTTCGCAGATACTGAATTCAACCTTAATGGTTCGGTTGACTTGGGCGACGGCTATACGGCTACCTTTACCTACGGTTTTGATGTAGACACTTCTTCCGACACTGACAATGGTCTTCTTTGGGACGATTACCCAACTATCGAAATCACATCCCCATTCGGTTCGCTTAAAGGCGGTGACTTGGACGATAAAGGTGCTTCCGAGTACTTCTATAAAGACCGTGACGGCATGGCAATCGACGCTGAAAACAGCGATACCAAGGGACGTTTCGATGTTCGCGCTCTTGT
>DFBD01000153.1:1248-2300 GCA_002367255.1 Rhodobacterales bacterium UBA3089
ATTCGGCGATTACGGTTTCGCAGTAGGTGGCGTTGATGACGGCTTTGGTGATCTTGACGGTCTTTCCGTTGGTGCAGGCGCAACTTTTGGCAACTTCACTGTTGGCCTAAGCTACGACGAAGCTGACCTTGGCGTTGCTGGTGGCGTAGATACTGTAAACGAAACCGTTGGTCTAAGCGTTGACACAACATTTGGTGGTGCTTCCATCGGTTTGTCTTATATGGACGACACTGTTGAAACATCAGTCGGTGTTGCAGTTGGCTATGACGTATCCGCTGACCTTTCGGTTGGTGTATACTACGCTTCCAACGATGTGGCTGGTGACAACTACGGCGCATCTGCTTCCTACGTAATGGGTGCAATGGCTGTTGACGTATACTACGACCATGTTGATCTTGGCGACATGGAGCAGTTCGGCTTCAATGCTTCTTACGCGGTCTCTTCCGATCTGACAGTATACGCCGGCTACTTTGACGCTGACGGTGAGATTGGTGCTGATGAAGGCGGTTATGCCGGTGTAGTATACGCGATCAACGAAAACCTCTCGGCAACTGTTTCTTTTGCAGAAGCTGACGAGATTGATGGTCCAGAATTCAAAGACGGTACATCAATTTTCTTGAGCGCATCGTTCTAAGCCTAACGGTTTAGTAAGAATTACAGGGGGCGGGCCGATTGGCTCGCCCTTTTCTTTTGGTCCCTTGAATGGGGACGCTCCGCCCTGTAGGCATTCTTATAACGGAGGATGGCAGATGGCGCTTTTAGATATTCAACAACGTATTGCGACGGCCGAGGGTAAGGCCAATCGGGTGGCAGGTTCGGTCAAACTGATTGCTGTGTCCAAGGTCCAACCGAACGAACGGGTCGCTGAAGTGTTGCAGCAGGGGCATCGCCTGTTTGGTGAAAACCGTGTGCAGGAAGCGGCTGGGAAGTGGCCGGATTTTCGGGCTGAGTTCGCGGGTGTGCAGGTGCATCTGATTGGCCCGCTCCAGACAAACAAGGTAAATCAGGCGCTTGAGCTGTTTGATGCTATCCATACGGTGGACCGCGAAAAG
>DFBD01000153.1:2374-7774 GCA_002367255.1 Rhodobacterales bacterium UBA3089
TTCATTCAGGTGAACACCGGCGAGGAACCGCAAAAGGCCGGAGTTCTGCCGGCCGAGGTGGATGGTTTTGTGAAAACCTGCCGTGAAACCTATGGTTTGCCGATCGCCGGTTTGATGGTAATTCCGCCGGTAGATGAGGAACCCAGCCTGCATTTCGCGCTGCTGGCGAAGATGGCGGAACGCAACGGGTTGAGCGGGCTATCGATGGGGATGAGCCGTGACTTCGAACGCGCGATTGCGCTGGGGGCGACGCACGTTCGTGTCGGTTCGGCGATATTTGGCGAGCGCGTGGCGGGCGTTAACCTATAGGATTTTCGGCGAGTTTTTGATGTGCACAACCTGTGCACAACACGTACACAACCTGTACATACGATTTTGGTAGCCGCCACGTTAACCTTTTAGCGAAACCGCCGAGCGAAGCTAGGCCCGGCCCAACGGGAGGGAATTTGGAGACATGATTTCCGACAGTTACTTGGAATGTTCCAGTGATGCCGTCCTACTCGCATGGAGGCACTAAGTGATATGCTGATCGCAGCGTATTAGTAGGTGTTCTGGTGACTTGTATCTCCCTTAATTGGTTATCAAACTCACCGAGATGGAATCCGAGCTTGTCTAAAATACTTTCACACGCACGGGATATTTTAGAAATGTCGCCAAGTGGGTTGCAATGAAAAAGTTCATTTCTTGCTGTTATCAGTATGTTAAACCAGTTGCTCATATCTTGTTTTCTTAATTCGCCACCCAACGCGTTATTACTGACAAACATGTTGCGGCTTAGGTTCCAGTCAGCCTCGATGATATTGCATAGACTTCTGAGAGATAGGCATAGATACATTTCGTCGATGACATCTGTACGCTGCATAATTCTTCGCTGACTAGCACTCATATTATTGAATCCATAAAACAGTTGTTTGATGAATTTTGGAGTTACGGCAACGCCTTTGATGTTTTTCTTTCCTTGTGGGTCTACTTTAAAATGCTTTTCATCGTGACCTGCGCTAATTGCATTACGGATTACGGCCCACCATGCGTCATCATTAAACGCTTCACTATAAAATTCGGCAGCAGTGTGGCGTAGTGCATTTTCGACTGAAAACACAAATGGATAAAGTGCTGCTAATTCTTTTGTCTTCCGAGAATACACTCGATGGATTTCTGTCCGTTGAGCCATTCCGGGCAGCTGTGTCCCTTTTGATACCGCGTGACATTCCTTGATGGAGTCGCGTAAAAGTGTTTGATTCAGTATCCGCATGTCGGCTCTAAATAAATCGGTGTCTGCTGCACGAGGTGTGAAGTTGAGAAATACTCCAAGTAGCTCTTCGACAGCTACGTGCCTCTTGGCGATTGTCATATTTAGATACCTTTTTTGAACCTGATCGGCGAATTCTACGTTATAATGACGTTAGTTATTGAATTATTAATGTATGGGGTCTATACAAAGGTCACTCGCTAAGTGGTGGTGCATTGGTACTGCGAGCCTTGAGGTCTTGCTCAAGCACTTTGAGAGTCTAAACTCTTAATACGATAAAAAGCGCAGCTTTGGCTGTGCTTTTTGCGTTCGTAGGCATCAGTGGTGCTTATTTCTGACGTGTATAAAAGTAAAGTGCGGCCATTTCTTGTGGGTCGCCACAAAGCAGGCATTAGTGATACAGCAGAGATCGGTTAGGTTGCGGCTCTCTCAGCCGCGCCCAGGTTCCACCTTCAGTGCCGAAAATTTGAATTCCGGGATTTTGCCGTAGGGGTCGAGGGCTGAATTCGTCAGGATGTTGGCGGCGGCTTCGACATAGGCGAAGGGGAGGAAGACGTTGTCTTCGGCAACCCCGCGGTCGGCGCGGGCCATTACGTTAATGGAGCCGCGACGGGTTGTTAGGCGGACTGTTCCACCCGGTTCAACGCCCAGTTTTTTCAATGTGCGGGGGTGGAGGGAGCAGTTTGCTTCGGGCTCCATCGCGTTCAGGACGGTTGCGCGGCGGGTCATGGAGCCGGTGTGCCAATGTTCCAGTTGTCGGCCTGTGATCAGGATGAAGGGGTATTCGGCGTCCGGCATTTCGGCGGGCGAGATGATGCTGGCGGGTGTGAAGCGCGCACGTTTGTCGGGGCGCGGGAAGCCATCGGTAAAGACGATGGCTTGGCCGGGGTCTTCGGGCGACAGGCTGGGGTAGGTTACGGTTTCGCGTTCTAGGCGTTCCCATGTGATGTTATCGAGCGAGCCCATCAGCAGTTTCATTTCGGCAAAAACTTCGCTGGGGTGTTCGTAATTCCAATCCAATCCAAGGCGCTGTGCCAGATCGACGGTGATGGCCCAATCGGGGCGGGCCTCGCCTGGGGATGGGACGGCGGCGCGGCCCATCTGGACTTGGCGATTGGTGTTGGTAACGGTGCCGTCTTTTTCTGCCCATGCGGTGGCGGGCAGGATAATGTCGGCGTAGTTTGCCGTTTCGGTCAGGAAGATGTCTTGAACGACAAGGTGGTCGAGTTTGGCGAGTGCATCGCGGGCGTGTTCGACGTCAGGGTCGGACATGGCGGGGTTTTCGCCGAGGATATACATGCCGTTGATGTCGTTGTTGTGGATGGCGTCGATGATTTCGACGACGGTCAGGCCTTTTTCTGCGCCGAAGTCCGAAGATTGCCAGATGTCGGTGAATTTGGCGCGGATCGAATCGTCGGTGACGGTTTGATAGTCGGGCAGGAACATCGGTATCATGCCTGCGTCGGACGCCCCTTGCACGTTGTTTTGACCACGCAACGGGTGGAGGCCAGCGCCCGGTTTGCCGACGTTGCCTGTCATTAATGCCAGTGAAATAAGGCAGCGGGCGTTGTCGGTGCCGTGGATGTGTTGGGATACGCCCATGCCCCAAAATATCATCGCGGCTTTGGCGCTGGCGAATTCGCGGGCGACGGTGCGTAGGGTCTCGGCGTCTACTCCGCAGATTTGGGCCATTGTTTCGGGCGAAAAGTCCATCAGGTGGGTTTTCATGGCCTCGAAGTTCTCGGTGTATTGGGCGACGTATTCGGCGTCGTAGAGGTTTTCGTCAACAATCACGTGCATGATAGCGTTTAGCATCGCAACGTCTGTGCCCGGTTTGAATTTCAGGCAGTGGTTGGCGTGGCGCCCTAAGCCGACGCCTCGCGGATCCATGACAATCATGTTGCCGCCGCGCTTGGCGAATTGTTTGAAATAGGTGGCGGCGACGGGGTGGTTCTCGATCGAGTTGGAACCGATGATGATGGCGCAGTCGGCGTTTTCGATTTCGTTGAAGGTGGCGGTGACGGCGGCGGAACCTACGTTTTCCATTAATGCAGCGACCGAGGAGGCGTGGCACAGGCGAGTGCAGTGATCGACGTTGTTGTGGTGGAAACCGGCGCGGATGAGTTTTTGGAAAAGGTACGCTTCTTCGTTCGAGCATTTGGCGGACCCGAATCCGGCAACGGACTTCCCGCCTTTGGTGTCGCGCAAGTGGCTGAGGCCGTTTGCGGCGGCCTCCATCGCTTCTTCCCATGTTGCTTCACGGAAGTGTGTCAGCGGATTGGCAGGGTCGACGTTCAGGCCTTTGGCGGGGGCGTCGTCGCGCCGGATCAAGGGTTTGGTCAGGCGGTGCGGGTGGTTGATATAGTCAAACCCGAAGCGGCCTTTGACGCATAGGCGGTTTTTGTTGGCGGGGCCGTCCGCACCGTCTACCCATGCGATTTTGTCGTCTTTGATTTTGAAGGATAGCTGGCAGCCGACACCACAGTAGGGGCATACGGATTGGACTTCGCGGTCAAAGTCCTTGCTGTTGCCGTGTTCCATTTCGTCCAATGCTGTAGCGGGCATCAGAGCGCCCGTCGGGCAGGCCTGGACGCATTCGCCACATGCGACGCAGGTTGATGCGCCCATCGGGTCGTTGAAGTCGAAGGTGATTTCAGCGGTGGCCCCACGGCCGGACATGCCGATAACATCGTTGATTTGTACTTCGCGGCAGGCGCGAACGCAGAGGTTACAGTGAATGCAAGCGTCAAGATTAACGCGCATGGCGACGTGGCTGGAATCCAGCAACGGGACGGTTTTCGATTTTGGAAAACGGCTGGAGGAGATGTCTTGGGATTGCGCCATGTCCAGCAGATGCGAGGATTGGTCGTGCGCTTCGGTTGGCTGGTCCGCAAGCAGTAACTCCATCACCATTTTGCGAGATTTAGCAGCGCGTTCGGACGTGGACTTTACGGCCATTCCTTCGGTCGGTGTACGGATGCAGGAGGCGGCCAAGACCCGCTCACCTTCGATTTCCACCATGCAGGCACGGCAGTTTCCGTCGCTGCGATAGCCCGGCTGATCGGAATGACAAAGGTGCGGGATGTCGGTGCCAACGCGCTTGGCCACTTGCCAGATCGATTCATTGGCGGAAGCTGTGACTTCGGCGCCATCTAGGGTGAAGGTGATCTGGTCGGACATCGCAAGCTCCGTAACAAGGTTGATGCAGGATATTAACCACGCTGACAGTGCGCAAGCCGCGTGCGAAGCGACGTGTAGTTCGTGTTATCCGACGGGCACCGTAGCCGCGATCGAAGGGCGTTCGCGAATTTCGGCTTCCCATGCGGCCAACGTGGGGTGGGTGTCGCGCCAGTTGCGATCTTCGTGGCGGAAATCTATGTATCCCAGTGCAGCGGCGACGGCGAGGACGGGCAGATTTTTCTGCTCGTTCAACTGTTTCATCCATCGGTTTTCGATGGTTGTAAGGGCGCGGTCGATCTTTTGCCATTGTGCGTCGAGGTAGGTTTCAAACACCATGTCATCAGAACGAAGGCGGCGCTCGTAGGTCATGGTAACGGCGGCATCCATGATACCATCGGCCGTCGCTTCGAGCGTGAGGGCATCCCATAGGGTGTCGTCCTCGGGGTATAGTTCGGTGGCGGGGGCGAGGGTGGAAATATAGCGGGTGATAACGCGACTGTCGTAGAGGGCATTCCCGTCGGGCAACTCCAGACACGGAATTTTGCCGAGTGGGTTGCGGGAAGGAACAATGTCCCCCGATGCTATTGGGCTGACTGTGACGGGGACCAGTTCGACTTGGTCGAGCAAGTTGGTTTCATACAGGGCGATCCGAACTTTGCGAACGAACGGGGACGCCGGGGCGTAGTAGAGCTTCATTGTGGGCCTCTTGGTTGGATATTTGCCAATAGCCTAGCAGTGTGCGTTGGTAAAACAAGGCTGAATAGTCCCGTTGAGCCGACCCATGAACGTTAAATTGGGCTGTGCTACGTAGGTGTTGCAGCAGATGCAGGGCGCATCATTTGTGCCAAGTCGGATGTTTCCAGCCCGACTGCCGAGGTTTCAAGACCATCGGCGGCATTCAAACGGGCGGTGTCCGGTTTGTTCTGACCCAGTTTTCTGGTGCTGTCGGTTGATGTGATATCAAGGCGGAT
>DFBD01000153.1:7885-9594 GCA_002367255.1 Rhodobacterales bacterium UBA3089
TCTTGTGGCAACAGTTGCAACTGGCCACGCAGGTGGACGGCGATGTAGTTCCATGTCGGGACTTGGTCTTCGAGGTCGTACCAGTCCGGCGAAATGTATCCGTCAGGGCCAGAGATGGCTAGCAGGGCGGACTGCGGTGTGGTTAACGCGCGGGCGATTGGGTTCGATCGCATGACGTGGGCTTCGACGTATGTGCCATCGGGCGAAATGGTGAAAGGTATGTGGGCGGCGAGGGGGCCGTCTGTACCGTTTATGCTGAGAATGCCGAATCCGCGTTGGCTGGCGAATTCTAGGGCGCTTGCCTGGGTGGCTTTTCGGAAGGCGGGATTCTGGTGCATTTTCTGCCTCTGATGTTTGCTTAACATGATGAAATTATTGTTAAAATTAGTATCGCGGTTAAACCGTTAAATCGGTTTAGTGGTTTGAGGATTAATGCAAAGTTAACAACGATTGTACCGTCAAAAGCAACAAGGATATTGTTATTTGATGGTAAGTTGTAAGCCACTTTGACCTGTAATCGTGGAGGTCACGATCCGGCCAATGTCCTGCGCTGTATCAAAATGGACCTCGGTAAAATCCTCGGTTCGACCCATGTGGGGGTTTTCCATCAAGATATTGTGGCGTGCGCCGATTTGGGTTTTCAGGTGCTTTTGCACCTGTGCGGCACCGGCATCACGCAGGCGGGCGGCGCGCTCTTTGATGATCGCGCCATGCACGGCTGGCATGCGTGCGGCGGGGGTTCCCTCGCGGGCGGAATACGGGAAGACGTGCAGCCACGTGAGGCCACAGTCTTCGATCAGGCGCAGAGAGTTTTCGAACATCTCGTCGGTTTCTGTCGGGAAGCCTGCGATAATGTCCGCGCCGTAGATGATGTCGGGGCGGGCGCGGCGCATGTCTTCGCAAAACTGGATGGCGTCCTCGCGGGTGTGGCGGCGTTTCATGCGCTTCAGGATCATGTTGTCCCCCGCTTGCAGGGACAAATGCAGGTGCGGCATCAGGCGGTGTTCGGAGGCGATGGCGTCTATCAGGGCGGGGTCGGCCTCGATTGAATCGATGGAGCTGATGCGCAGGCGCGGCAGGTCCGGCACAAGGCGCAGGATGCGTTGGACTAGATCACCGAGTTTCGGTTGTGCAGGCAGGTCTGCACCCCAGCTTGTCATATCGACACCGGTTAGCACGATTTCGTTGAAGCCTTTATCGACGAGGCGCTGGATTTGTTCGACCACGACGCCTGCGGGAACGGAGCGGGAATTACCGCGGCCATAGGGGATTATGCAGAAGGTGCAGCGGTGGTCACAGCCGTTTTGGACCTGTACATAGGCGCGTGCGCGGGTTCCGAAACCGTCGATCAGATGGCCTGCGGTTTCTGTCGCGGCCATGATGTCGTTGACTTGGATCTTCTCGGTTTCGCCGATGAAGTTCGGTTTGGCGAGGGCGTTCCACGTGTCGCCTTGCATCTTTTCCAGATTGCCAAGCACGAGGTCCACCTCGGGCATGTCGGCGAAGGTTGCTGGCTCGGTTTGGGCCGCGCAGCCGGTCACGATCATGCGGGCTTCGGGGTTTTCGCGCCGAAGTTTACGGATGCGTTGCTTGGCGGTGCGGACAGCCTCGGATGTTACAGCACAAGTGTTAATGACGATGGCGTCGTCTAGGCCTGCCTCGGTTCCAAGTTCACGCATGGCCTCGGTTTCATAGGCGTTCAGGCGACA
>DFBD01000153.1:9700-32832 GCA_002367255.1 Rhodobacterales bacterium UBA3089
TCGATTTCCAGATCGCCGCCATCAAGGTGAACCGTGACGCGGCGGTCGGCCAAGCCTTTGCGGTGGGCGGCGACGGTGACGGCGCAGGAGCTGGAACCGCTGGCGAGGGTGTGGCCAACGCCGCGTTCCCAAACGCGGACGCGCAGGTTGGCGCGATCGAGAACCTGTACGACCTGCACATTGGTGCGTTCGGGGAACAGCGGGTGATTTTCGATACGGGGGCCAAGGTCGTCCAGGTTAACGGCTGCTGCGTCATCCACGAAGAAGCTGCAATGCGGGTTGCCCATTCCGGTGGCAGCGGGGGCGCCGTCGATCGGCAGGTTCACGGTGTCTACATCTTGCGCTAGCGGTACTTCCTGCCAGTCCAGTTGCGGCTGGCCCATGTTTACGCGGATCAAACCGTTGCCTGCGTCCTCGCACATCAGATCACCGCGCCCGGTGCGTAGCACTACGGTGCTGTTTCCGGTTTCGGCCATCAGCAAGCGTGCCACGCAGCGGGTCGCGTTTCCGCAAGCGTCAGACAGGGTGCCGTCAGCGTTCCAGTAATCGACGGCAGTGATTTCGCCTTCGTTGCGGATCAACGCTAACTGGTCAAACCCGATCCCGAAGTGGCGGTCGCCGATAGCGCGCGCCAAGGCAGCCGTCATCGGGTTGTCGCGCCCACGGGCATCGATCACCACGAAATCGTTTCCAAGCCCGTGCATTTTAAGGAATGCGAGGCCGCCGCTATCAGAGTCGTTTGTCATAGGCGCTATATAGGCACTTAAATCGGGGCAGTAAACTTTTACTGTAATATTGAGATTTTGCTTTCCGCCCGGGAAATTAGGCGCATAGTCTGGGTATTCATCAAGGACATCAAGGCGCAGTTGGATAAGCCGGCTTTCGCGCACACCAGTTTTCTTACGTCTGAACCAGCGGAACATTTGGCCGATTTGCTGATTGAACACGCGCCGAAGGGATTGGAAAAGGTGTACCTCGTTTCCGAGAGAAAGACGAGAGCGCCGAAGCTTATGGCTTGCGGGCCGCACGGGAACTGGAGGACGAAATCCTGCGCCTTGGGCCGGACACGGTGATGGCGTCTATGGCGGAACCTGTGGTTGGCGCGACGTTGGGCGCGGTGCCTGCTGTTGATCTTGGACGAGGTTATGTGCGGAATGGGACGTACCGGACATCTGTTCGCATGTGAAGCTGACGGGGTGTCGCCTGATATTTTGTGCATCGCCAAGGGTCTTGACGGAGGGTATCAGCCGATTGGCGCAATGCTTTGCAGTGGCGAGATTTATAAGACTATCGAGGCTGGTTCGGGGAATCGAACTGGTACAGAATCGCGAAACCAAAAAACCTTTCGCACCCGAGCGATGGCGAATGGCCTGATTTGTTATCCGATGTCTGGCACGATTGACGGGCAGTCGGGGGATCATATCCTGTTGGCACCGCCTTATATTCTTGAAGAAGAACATATCGAGGAGTTGGTAACCAAGCTGAATAGGGCCATTTTATCGGCACTGGGTTCGTGAATCGGATTTTTAATCCAAAGAGACAAGATTCGCCCTTGACCCGACAGGCATCCCCGCCTAGTTAAGCCCCCGATGGGCCGGTAGCTCAGTTGGTAGAGCAACTGACTTTTAATCAGTAGGTCTCGGGTTCGGATCCCGGCCGGCTCACCACAGAATTCAAAGGCTTAGGCGGAAACGTCTAGGCCTTTAATTTTGCTTGGAACATATTCCGGCGCATTTTCATAAGTTTGCGGAATAGTTGCTGTTGGCGGGCGCGGGATAGAACCTCGGTTGAGCCCATTTGAATGGCGCGGGCGTATAAGTAGAACGAGTCCGATTCCGTTAAAAGGCGGCGAATTTGGGTGCGGCGCCATGTGACGGATTTTTCGTGGAGGTCAGCCAAGGTTTTGTCGTCTTTGTATTGCGACAGGAGCGGTGCGGAAAGTTTTGCGGATTTTTGAATGGTGATGTCTTCGACATCGTTAAAATTCCGGTCCGCCCAATAGGCCAGATCGATAGGGTCGGTCGAATGGTTCGGTTTACCGCGCATTTGCTTGATGAGGTAATTCTCGACGGAGCCCAAGGCGTAATGATTGATTTGTGCCAGTTCGTACTGGTTTTCAAACGTCGGGATCAATGTCGAGCCTTTGGGGGAGTGACCGGGGAACGGGTTGCCGGAACCATCGCGCCAGATGGTCTGTGGTTGTTTCACAGGGTCAGGTTTTTTGGGCATGTGGACGCCCAGTTTTTCGTATGAACCGTCGTTGCGATAGAGGCATTTGAACTGGACTGCGCGCCAAGGCCATAGCATGCCTGTGGGGGCGCAGCGGGTGAATTGCCCGGTCACCGGTTGGTCTTGGAAGGCGGTGATACCGTTGTTGCCAAACATCCGCCATGCGAACGCGAAACCGGTTGTTTCGGGGCTGGCGGAAAACAGGTCGTTCAGGTGGCCGTCACCCAGTTTGATGTTCAGGAACTCGTCCACGTCGGTTCCGTAAATCCAATCCACTTCCTTCATGATCGGGTGGGTCGCCGCGTCGGATAACGCCTGCCATTGCACGGTCTTTTTGCCAAGTGGCGGATTGGGAATATGGGTGATCTCGCCCATTTCCATCAGCCGATCGAGCATCAGGTCTGTGCCGTCTTCGCAGTCGTTGGAATAGATCAGGAAATCCGTGAAACCGATTGCCTTGTGGTGGGCAAGCCATTCCAGAACGAACGGTCCCTCATTGCGCATGCAGGTCACGATCAGGGCGCGAGTCTTCGGGGGGTTGGGCATTGTTTGACCTATTTTAAGCGAATTCGTGCTTTTATATGCGACTTTTCTGTATTTCGGAAGGTTTCTTGTTGGTCATTCCGGAGGTAAATATATACGTTGAATGGACTGAAATACGAAAAAACGGGCAAAAAGTGAAAAAATTCCACCATTTTGAGGCAAATTCTACTGTTCCCAAGGCTGACTATGCAGCGGAGTTGTGGCCGGATGCACAGTCCCCAACCGCTCTTCCAGAGGTTCTGGATGTGGTCAAAACGACGGATTTCACGCGGGTTTTTTGTGCGGGCCATTGGGGATTGGTGGCTGATGGTCGTGCTTTGAAATTGGCCAAGGTGGAACAGGTGAACGGGTACCCTGGTGGATACTTCGTTGACATGCCGTCGATGGGCAAGGTGAAAATTCAAGGGAAGCGAACCTTGAATGCCAGCCCTGTGGCGACTGATATTTTTGCAGACCTTAATGTTTTGTTCGCCATTGAATGCAACCCTGATCCAGAGGATGTTGCGGATTGGGTGAAATTTAACGTGGCCAATGCGGGGGCAGAAGCGGCTTTGGTGATCCGGCGGATTTCCCCCGGTGATCGCGTGCCGGATATGGCCGACTTCAGGAAGGCATTACGGGGCATCAAGGCGTTAAAGACGTTTGTGTTGCTGGATTACGAAATTCCGTTGGGCAAGCTGGACCACCCTGCTGAGAGTGACCGGATGGAGGCACCAGAGGCCCCGGGTAAGGCGCTGTTGGATAAGCCCGAGAATGACATATGGCGCGCCCCGTTGGGACAGTTCGGAGTGTATGCGGCGGCGCGTTTCCGGTTTCTTGATGATGCGCGCGCGGTGTTGCATTGCGCGGTTGCGGATATGGTTAATACGGGGAAGGAAAGCCTGTTTGATCTGGCGAAGGCAGGTCCGTCTTATGTGAAGGTTCGATCGCGGTATGTGTATCCGTGGAAGATACCGAACGAGGGGGCACCGCGTATCGGGGATCATAGCTGCGTGCGTTTTGACAGTGATATGGGGGCCAGCATTTGGTGTGCTGATCCGAAGATGAAGGGTTTTTGGAGACCGTTTCGCGCAAGCCCGAAGCCGCCGCAAACGCTTGATGCCGCGCCAGAAGTTTGGCGATGTATGGCGATCAGGCATAAGCATTTGAAGATTTCGGAGTTGGTTCCGAAGTCCAGCCTGGTGGTTGCGCCGAAGTTGGTTAAAGCGCTAAAAAAGACGCTGGATGCCCGGGCGGTTTTGCCGCCTTCGGTTGATGCTGTAACCGATACGCCTAAAAACGAACGGGTGTTGGTCGTTACTACCATGAAGGACGAGGGGCCGTTTATTCTGGAATGGCTAGCGTATCATCGCTCCATCGGCGTGACGGATTTTCTTGTTTATACAAATGATTGCAGTGACGGAACGGACGAAATGTTTGATCTGTTGCAGGCCAAGGGTCATGTGGAGCATCGGCAGAACCCTTACCGCGAAGTTGGGCTGCGGCCACAGCATGCGGCGTATCATGATGCCTCGGAAAGTGATGTTGCCGAGGCGGCGGATTGGGTGATTTGCATGGATGTGGATGAATATATCAACATCCATGTCGGCGAAGGGACGTTGCACGATTTATTTGATGCAGTGGGCGACGCTAACATTATTTCGCTGACGTGGCGGTTGTTTGGAAACGCGCAGGTTGTTGATTTCGAGGATAAGTTTATCACCGAACAGTTCTTCCGTAGTGCCCCGAAGTACATCCGCAAACCGCATCAGGCTTGGGGGTTCAAAACTATGTTTCGCACACTTGGGCATTACAAGAAATACGGGGTGCATAGACCGAAAGGTTTGAAGCCAGAGATGTTGGAGCAGGTCAAATGGGTGAACGGATCGGGTAATCCGGTGCCTGCGAAAATGTTGCGGACTGGCTGGCGCAGCTCTACCTCGAACTGGGGGTATGGGCTGGCAACGCTGAACCACTATTCACTGCGATCAGCCGAGAGCTATCTGGTCAAGCGGTTCCGTGGGCGGGTGAACCATGTGGATCGGGATCAGGGGTTAAACTACTGGTTTCGGATGAATAATAACGCCACTGAGGACCGTTCAATCCTGAATAAAATTCCGCGCGCGAAGGTCGAGTTTGATAAGTTTATGGCTGATCCAGACATTCGAGCGATGCATGAACACAGTGTGGCAGCGCATAAAGAGCGCGTTCAATCGTTGCTGCAAAGCCCTGATTACAAGGCGTTGTTTGACGAAGTTACGGGTGAGCGTTTGAATGCGTTGGCGCAGATGAACCATCATTTTGGATCGCAAGTGTTTGAAGATGGGCCGGATTCTATTCCGGCGGACTTCCATTCGCAGAACAAAACGTTCGATGAGGCCCCACCGGTTTCGCCGACGGATCCAAACCCGCCGGCGAAACCGTATTTTTCCTAGTGGCGGAAGTGGCGCATTCCTGTGAATACCATTGCCAGGCCTGCCGCGTCTGCGGCGGCGATAACTTCGGCATCGCGCATTGATCCCCCCGGTTGGATGATCGCCGTTGCGCCCGCTTCGGCGGCTGTAATCAGGCCATCGGCGAAGGGGAAAAAAGCGTCGGAGGCCACTACAGAACCTTTGGTTGGCACTTCGGCTAGGCCCAGCACCTCGGCCATGTCTTGTGCTTTGCGTGCGGCAATGCGGGTGGAGTCCACGCGGCTCATCTGGCCTGCGCCGATGCCGACGGTTGCGCCGTCTTTGACATAAACGATAGCATTGGATTTCACGTGCTTGGCGACGCGCCATGCGAACATCAAGTCGGCCAGCTCATCGTCCGTAGGCGCACGTTTAGTGACTACTTTCAGGTCGTCCACCGAGACAAATCCATTGTCGCGGTCCTGCACCAAATACCCACCCGTAACCTTTCGCCATGTGCGGCCGCCCTCATGGACATCCGGCAGGCCGCCGGTAGTTAGCAACCGCAAGTTCTTCTTCTTTGCAAAAATACTCATTGCTTCATTAGTCACGTGCGGTGCGATCACGACTTCTGTGAATATCTTCGATATCTCGGTTGCAGTAGCAGCGTCCAGCGTCTGGTTCAGCGCGATGATCCCGCCGAAAGGGGATACGTTATCGCAGTTGAAGGCGTTCTGATATGCCTCGGTCATCGTTGCGCCGCGGGCCACGCCACAAGGGTTGGCGTGTTTGATGATTGCGCAGGCAGGGCCGTCGGCGGGGTCAAACTCGGCTACCAGCTCGATGGCGGCGTCAGTGTCGTTGATGTTGTTGTAGGACAGTTCTTTGCCTTGGTGTTGCGTGGCAGTTGCCACACCCGGGCGGTTCGAACCATCCACGTAAAATGCGGCCGACTGGTGCGGGTTTTCCCCGTAACGCAAGGTTTGCGACAAGGTTCCGGCGATGGCGCGGCGGCGTGGTGTTGGACGGTCAATTGCGTCGGCCATCCATGTGGAAACGGCGGCGTCATAGGCGGCGGTGCGGGCATATGCAATTTGAGAGAGCTTTTTGCGAAATTTGGCACAAGTCGCGCCACCTTCGTGGTTTTCCAGTTCCCAGATCACATCTTTATAGTCTTCGGTATCGGTTACTACCGTCACGAACTCGTAATTTTTCGCCGCAGAGCGGATCATGGCGGGGCCGCCGATATCGATATTTTCAATACAGGTGTGGAAATCCTCACCGGCGGCAACGGTCTCCTCGAATGGATAGAGATTCACGACAACCAAATCAATCGCGCCAATGCCGTGTTCTTTCATTGTTGCCAAATGGTCAGCGTTGTCACGCAATGCCAAAAGGCCACCATGTACCATCGGGTGCAAGGTTTTGACGCGTCCGTCCATCATTTCCGGGAACTTCGTGATTTCTGATACGTCCGTAACAGTAAAACCCGCATCGCGGATGGCTTTGGCTGTGCCGCCGGTTGACAGCAGTTCCACGCCTTTGGCGTCCAGAACTTTGACCAGTTCGATCAAACCGGTTTTATCGGAAACGGAGAGAAGGGCGCGCCGGATGGGCACGAGGTTCGTTGACATGATGCGGTATCCTACTTTTTTGGGGGTTAAAGCTCGCTGTCTTTAACCCGCTTGAAAATCCAGGTGATACGGTCCGAATAGTCCAATACGCGACTACTTACCACGATCTGTTTTGTCGCGCGTGGTTTGTGACGCCATTGATCCAGAAAAACCGAGCTTTCCAGCGTCAGAAGACCACCTTCATGGCGGAAAACCCAGACCTCTTTGTTTGGCAATTGCAGGGCGACGGATTTAGCGTCATCGGACAGTTTGGTCTTAACGTCAGGGTGTAGATGAAAGTGCGCCGCATAGCTTACGCCAAGGCTTGGCACGGCCGAAATTGCATTTTTGAACGCTTTGCGGTCTTTCTCGGATGTTGCTGTCAGGCTGTCCTGTCCGCGAAACTCCCGACCGTCGGGGCTTAGGTATAGGCGGCGTTGATGGATCAGGCCGTAAGCCGGGGAGTATCCATCGTGCGTTGCGACCAGCCAGTTGCCTTGTTGGTCAGCCTTGCGACTGCGGGTGACGTTTGCGGGGGTGTTCAGTAAGCGCTCGCCGAAGGTTCTGCTGACGAGGCCGGCAGGGGCGATGCGCGAGGAGGAGGTTTTCTCGATGGTAACGGTATTGTGCGAAGCGGTGGCGCGGCATTTGCGTTCCCATACTGCGCTGAACTTTTGGCCGGCGCCGCAATTGACGACGATAGGATGACGGCCCGAGGACATCTCGAATGCCAAAGTGCTGGCGTGGGCGTGGTGCGAAACCGGCAAGGCTGGCGGGGCGGCGCAGTCGACCAGCAAGGTGATGCGCGCTGCGGTCAGACGGTCATAGCCCATGGCCAGCTCGCCGATGCGGCTTTTGCGAACGCGACTGTCGGACAGAACTTGGTCCAGTTGCCCTTCGCGCCCGCGCCCGCCGCCGTGGAAGCGTGTGAGGTTGCCGTCACCCAAGCGCAGACCACGCAAGGTTGGGGCGATACGCTCCAACGCATTAACGAGGCGCTTATCTGGTTCGATGTTGACGTCTTCTAGTGTGCGGTAAACCCATGTTAAAAGCGTGAAAATTTCCATCAGCTCTTCCGGGTTGCGGTTCGGGATCGCACCATTTTCATCGATGTGACGGTCGCATTCGTTGCCGATTGCCTTGTTCGCGGACTTCAAAGATTTCCCACGTCCCTCGAAGGAAACACCAGCGAATATC
Source organism: Rhodobacterales bacterium UBA3089 (assembly GCA_002367255.1). Lineage (GTDB taxonomy): Bacteria > Pseudomonadota > Alphaproteobacteria > Rhodobacterales > Rhodobacteraceae > NORP23. Next base: position 17,655 of record DFBD01000153.1, read on the forward strand.
AACCCGGCCAGTGCTTCTAGTCGTGGTATTCCTGCGGGTTCTTGGCGCCACGTTTTATCTAAATAATTTAGCTGCCGCGCAAGTGAACGCAATATGTCAAGCGCATGGGTTTTTTTGAGGTTCAGGAACAGGAACCGCGCGTGCACACAAATTCGAAGAATGCGCTTGCCGGTTATGGCCGGAGTCCAGCCATCGCCCTTTCCAGCGCCATATCGTGCGATCCAGTCCATGGTCCATGCTTGCGCCAGATGTCGGGATTCTGCGTCGCCGACGGCGGCAAGATCGTCCAGCCACAAGAACCCGTGCATTTCAGCAGTGAAGTCGGGTGTGGGCGGGGTGATTGACCATATGGACTTTGTCGAGGCCTCGATCAAATCACCCGCGAAATAGAATTGGCCTTGGGTCAGTTGCTGCCCAACCTCGAATGCGCCGATGGTGCGGGGTTCGGGGAAATGGTCAAACTTCGTTGGAATACCTTTAGCTTTTGCGCGGCGCGCACGCATACGGTTCCACATGGCCGAATTGACGCGATCTAGGCGTGTTAGGCTGGCACGGAGTTTCCAAAATGTGTCGGACATGATGTTTGGCTCTTTAAGGGGCTTACAAGTATTTACTATTTATTAAGACGGATTGTCACTCGGTCAAATCCGACTTTTCGATGATCGTGGCGTAAAAACCGTCCATGCCACCGCGTTTTGCCCAGAAGTCGGGGCGTAGGCGCAGGCCTCCGTCTTCGGCTATCCATTCGGAGGGAAGGTCCGGCAGGTTGGTGTTGGCGGGCAGTTGTTTGGCGTTGTCGTGGTTTTGCAGGAACTTGGTGATTTGCTCTTCGCCCTCAGAGGGCAAAAGCGAACAGGTGCAATAGACGATTTTACCGCCCGGTTTTAACCAGTCAAAAGCGCGGGACAGCAGTTTTTGCTGAAGGCGCAGGATAGGCTTCAGGTCACCGGATTTGCCAAATGGCAAGTCGGGATGGCGACGAATGGTGCCCGTGGCCGAACAGGGTGCATCCAGCAGGATCATGTCGACAGGTTTATCAGGCGCCCAACGCACGATGTCCGAGGCAATGACTTTGGCTGTCAGTTTCGTGCGTTTCAGGTTTTCCGACACCCGCACGAGGCGGTCTTTGGAGATATCAACGGCGATGACTTCAGCTCCGCCAGCCGCTAATTGCATGGTTTTACCGCCCGGCGCGGCGCATAGGTCCAGCACGCGCTTGCCTTTGACATCGCCCAACAGCTGTGCGGGCATTGCAGCGGCGGCATCTTGCACCCACCAGAGGCCATCATCGTATCCGGCCATCGTGGAAACCTGCCCCGGTTTTTGCAGGCGCAGGCTGCCGGTCGGCAAAATTTCAGCGTCGAGTTCCTTGGCCAGCTTTTCTGCATCCGCAGCTTTGCGAAGGGTTAAATCCAGCGGCGCACCTTTGGCATGCGCGGCCTCGATCCCGTGCAGGGCCTCTTCGCCGTAAGCGCGTTCAATCGGTTTGCCCATCCATGCAGGTAATTCCTGGGGGTCCATATCCGCCCAGATTTCCGGCCCGTGTTCGGCAACGCGGCGTGCAACTGCGTTGGTCAGGCCAGATAGATGTTGCAACTTGCGGCTTTCGCGCACCAGACGCACGGCGGCATCAACGGCAGCGTGGGGGGCGACACCATCCACGAGCATCTCGTTTGCGGCCAGACGTAGGGCGTTGCGAACTTTCAGCGGTGGAGATTTGTTCAGGAACTGATCCAGAACGATATCCAGCGGCGCAAGATTGCGAAGTGTTGAAAGGGCCAAAGATTGTGCCCGTGCGCGTGCGCTGGGGGGCAAGTCCTTAAGGGGGCCGTCTTTGGCGTCGATTAATTCGGAAATCATCGAGCCGTCGTGCAACACGCCATGCAAAAGTTGCGCGGCGGCGCTGCGGGCTGGCATCCCGGGGGCGCTCATGAACTAGTCAATTTGTTTTGCATTTCGGTTTCCCTTGCGGTCGGATATCTGGATTGGTTAAACAGCGTATATGACAGACAAGCACACAGAGAAAGAGGCGCGTATCGCCCAAGCCGCGAAAAGAGCCTTAAAAGAGGCCTCCGAGCGTCATGCTGCCGCTAGCCCCGTTGAATTTCCCGAAGAATTGGGCGGGCGCGACGGTCCCGAGCCCGTGCGCTTCGGGGATTGGGAAAAAAAGGGTATCGCGAGCGACTTCTAACCATTTATTAGGGAATTGCTGTCATTCTGTTCGAATCATCAAGGGGGATTGGACAGATGAGTATAGCTAGCAGGGCCCATTCGGCACAACACAACGGAATCGAGCGGCGCGGGCTGATGGACGCCTTGGATGCTTCGCAATCGCTGGTTTGGTTCGACGGGGCCGGGATGATCGTGGACGCCAACGCCAATGCGCTGCGGTTATTTGCCTATGGCGAAGGTGATATCCTGAAACAGGATTATTTTGCGCTGTGCGGTGCCGGGTCAAAGCATATATTGGCCGATAAACGCGAGTGGGCGCGGATTGCATCGGGTGATATGTGCCATACGGAACGAAATTATAGCGGCCAAGATGGTCGCGAGGTTTGGAGTTCGGTTAATTTCGCAGCTTTGAAAAATGACGACGGAAGTACGCGCCGTGTGTTAGCGATGTTCATCGATATGGGGCGGTTCGCATGGAAGCCCAACGATTCACGCTGGGCAGGGTTTTAGGCAAAATCTATCGCGTGGCTAAGTGGCATACTGCGAATACGCTTGCCCGTGGACGCGTATATCGCATTTGCAAGGGCTGGGGTCGAGGGCGGCGTTCCGGGTTCACCGGCTCCACCCATCCGGTGGGAATTTTCCAGAAGTTCCACCACGATTTCCGGGCATTGATGCATGCGCATGGCATCGAAGTCGTAGAAGTTATACTGTTCGACTTCGTGGTCACTGAAAGTAATTTCTTGCCCCAAGGCCTGACTTAACCCGTAAACAATCCCTGACATCATCTGGGCTTTGACGTTATCCGGATCTAGTACGAGCCCCAGATCGGCCGCGCACCAGACTTTTTCAATTTTCACGACGTCATCGGTGACATCAACCTGAACGACTTGTGCCACCCATGTGCCAAACGACAACGCGTGTGCGATCCCTTGGCCTTTGCCCGCCGGCAGGGAACCGCCCCAATTAGCCATTTTCGCGACTTTTTTCAAAACTTCGCGGGCGGGGCGGTGTTCTTCATCATTCATCATCGATAGGCGAAATTCCAACGGGTCTTTGCCGGAAACATGCGCAACCTCATCTATGAAACTTTCCTGAAAAAAGCCGTTGAACGAATTTCCGACCGAGCGCCAGAAACCGATAGGGACAGGCAAATCGACGATATGCGCCTGATACCGACGGTTCGGGATGGTTGATGGCTGATCAAACGCGCCTTCCAGCACGATCTTTTCGGTTCCTCCAGCGGGAATCGACGGGAAAGTCCGCCCTAGCAAACTGGTCAGGATTGAAGGCGATGCAATGTCTACATCCAACCCGGTTATATCTCCGTCGTCTGTCAGGCTGGCTCTAAATTGTGCCGTTGCTATTGGACGATAGGTGTCATGGCGCATATCTTCTTCGCGAGACCATGTCACCTTGATCGGGCGGCCACCGGTTTTTGCAGCCATTGCAGCGGCGTAAAGCGGAACGTCGACCTCTCCACGGCGCCCGAAACCACCACCCATGCGGGTCGTGTTAACGGTTACATCCTCGGTTTTGATGCCCAGCAGTGCGGCGCAGGTGCTTTGGGCCAATCCTGGTCCTTGCGTTCCTATCCACATTTCTAGCTTGCCATCTTTGAAATGTGCGGTAGCGTTCATCGGCTCCATCGTTGTGTGGGCGAGGTAGGGGGCATCGTAAACAGCGCCGAAGAAATTTTCGGAATCGGTGTTATTGAATTCTTTTTCAACATTGCCGACCTTGCCCAAAGTGAAGTCGGAATTTGTGGCCATGGCTATGTCGAGCATGGATTTCATTCCATCCGTATTTGCCGGATAGTCCGGCGTGGCCCATTCCACTTCCAATGCATCAGCCCCTTGGAACGCGGCCCATGTGTTTTCAGCGATAATTCCGAAGCCGGACCCGGTTGTGCTTTCGATGTCGATAATGTCCAGCACACCCGCCACTTTGAGGGCTGCATTCTTGTCAACAGATACGGCCCCCACCCCGAAACGCGGTGATATTTTTACGGTGCCGTAAAGCATGTCCGGCAATTGCACGTCGATTCCGAAAATTCGACCCCCTGTAACTTTGTCTAAACCTTCGACACGGGGCTGCGATTTTCCGAGGGTTTTCCATTCTGAACGTGGACGAAGGGGCAGTTTAGAGGGTGGCTCAAGCTGTGCAGCCGCTTCCGAAATTTCGCCATACGTCAAGGTTTCGTTGTTGACGTGGTTGGTTATCACGCCACCAGACGTGCGCAAAGTTCCAGCATCAACACCCCAGTGTTCTGCCGCAGCCGCCACCAAAACCAACCGCGCAGCACAGCCGGCCTCGCGCATTTTCACGAAAGCATCGATGGTTGCGGAAGACCCGCCAGTCATCTGTAGGGCCAAAAACTTTGATACGACTTTCATCGAGCCACGTGTCGCCTCGGCCATAAAGCCTTCGTCGAAAAACGGGAACGGACCCCCCTCAACCATCATGGCTTCGTTATAATAGGCTTTGCCCGGAAGACCGTGTTCAACGTTAACTTGGTCTAGTGAAACGTCCAACTCCTCTGCCACGAGCGCTGCGAGGGTCGTGTGAACCCCTTGCCCCATTTCGGCCCGTGGCGCGATAATGGTGATGGTATTATCCGCTGCGATTTTCACATAAGGGTTAAAAACAGCGTCGCCTTCAGCCGCCATCGCAATCAGTGGATTCGGGAAAGGTTTGGTGTAAAAATAGTACCCAACCGCCAGCCCGCCAGTGGCCGCAACCCCGAGGCCCATGAAAGAGCGGCGGGTGATTGTTCCAAGGCGGCTCATCGGTTTACCTCCAGCATGGCGGCTGCGTCTTTGATCGCGGCTTTGATTTTGGGATAGGTCCCGCAGCGGCAAAGGTTGGTCATGGCGTCGTCAATGTCTGTATCCGTCGGATTCGATATGGTGTTTAGCAGCGCAACGGCGGCCATGATTTGACCGGACTGACAATACCCACATTGCGGAACTTGGTGTTTTAACCACGCCTGTTGAACTGCGTGTAATTTGCCGTTGATTGGCAGGCCTTCTATAGTGGTGACTTCGCCCTCTACGTCGCTGACGTTATAGGTGCAAGACCGGACTGGTTCCCCGTTGATTAACACGGTACAGGCCCCACATGCAGAGACACCACAACCGAACTTAGGTCCTTTGATGTCAAGAATATCGCGCAGAGCCCAGAGCAGAGGCATATTTGCAGCGGCTTCGAATTCGTGAGTTGTGCCGTTTATAGTTAACTTCATAGCGGGCCTCTGAAATTGTGTGCCGTGTCTTTATGTATTTATTTGATGTCTTACGTGCACGAACATTGATTTTAATAGTGGCGAATTTATCCAGTATGACGGAGCGCACGCCACTACTCTTTTCCGATTTAGAGGCAAAACACAGCCTTGAAAAACTAAATATACAACTCAATGCAGGTAAAAACCACCTATCCACTAAACAAATCATTGGCGGTTGTAATATTTAGAAGAATTTTCATTCTTCATAATGTGCCCCTTAGCGGCGCTATGTTGCGACAAGTTCTGGCAGACCATGCGCCCCTTCACGGGCATCTATTAAAGTTGCGTCAACCACTTCCCGAAGGCGCCTTGCAAATGCCAACCTCCAGTCAAAATCGTCTTCCGACAGAAGTTCTGCGATGGCGATGTCCTGGCTCCACGCATCGCAAGAGGTCAAATAAACCGCTTCGCCATCGTGTGTGTTTTTGGCTGAAATCACTTTTTGAGGCTGTGAGGTGGTCATGTCGGGTCTCCGTCTTTTGGGGGGTATATCGTTGCTGTTGCCTGTAATATAGAATACTGTCCCGATATGGGGCTAGTATGGTGTGTTAATAAGAACTTTATCCCCTTTTCTTGGGCGTTATCGCGACAAGCTTCCAAAATGGAGAGAAAACAAAAATGACAGTCAGAATTGACGCGCTGGATCGGAACATCCTCAATCAGTTGCAAGATGATGCCTCGCTCTCTTTGGATGAAATTGCCCGGAAAGTGGGGTCATCCAAGACGCCGGTATGGAACCGGATTCGCAAACTAAAGGCTGCCGGCGTTATTAAACGCCAAACTGTTTTGCTCGACCCCGAAGCGCTTGGCCTCGACGCGTGCTTCTTTGTGTTGGTAAGGACTTCGCAACATGACGCGGACTGGCAGGCACGGTTTCTTAAAACGTTGCAGGAACGCTCGGAAGTGATGGAAGCGCATCGACTGGCCGGAGACATCGACTATATTTTAAAAGTCCGCGTGGAAAACGCCAAAGCTTACGACGTGTTTTATCAGTCGTTGATTTCCAAGGTAAAGATTTTCAATGTGACTGCACTGCTGTCTATGGAGGAAATCAAGTCAAGCACGATACTACCGCTTTGAGCGGTATCATCGACCTTCGGCTATGGCCAACCATGGTGAGAGGTGGTCCATATCCAGAGGTTATGTTGTCATTCCTTGAACTCCGCGCGAATTTGTGCGGTATGTTCACCCGATATGGGAACCGGACCTTGCTTTATTTCATCCCGCAAGGGCGAAGCGGTGACATTGGCCTTGCCACCCGGAGTGTCAATTTCGATCCGGCGAAGGGCCGGGTGGGATGATAGGTCTGGTACTGTCGAAACATTTGCCCATGGCAATTTATTAGCGTCTAGCTTTTCGATCAGCTGTTCGCGCGTCATGGTTTTACATATATCCGCAATGATTTCGGAGAGTTCCGCATTATTGGCGACCCGATCGGCATTGGTGATAAAGCGCGGGTCCTTAATCAGTTCAGGTTGCTGCAAGATACCCTCGGAAAACCGCAACCATTCCGCGTGCTGCTGACAAACGATGACGACATCGCCGTCACTACAGCTATACTTGCCGTAAGGCGCAATAATGGAGTGTGCGAGGCCCATGCGCGGTGTTTCACGTTCGCCGTAGTCATAGTGAAGTAATGGCACACACATCATATCCGCCATCGTGTCGAACATCGAAATCTGTATAGCCTTGCCTTTGCCGGTGATGCCTCGTTCGATCAGGGCTTCAAGGATTGCGGTATGGGCTGTCGCCCCCGAGGTGACGTCTGCCATCGAGACACCAACCTTGACTGCGTCTTCAGGTGTTCCGGTGACGGCGCAAATACCGCTTTCTGCCTGAATGAGCATGTCATAAGCTAGCCTGCTCGCATAGCTGGAGCCAGGATCATAGCCTGCAATATCGACACAAATCAGCCGAGGATATTTTTCACACAGCTCTTTTGCATCCAGCCCCAGACGCCCTGTCGCCCCTGGTGCGATGTTGCGAACAAAAACGTCGGCTTTGGCCACCATGCGTTCCAGCAGGGCGCGATCCTCGGATTCTTTGATGTTCAGTTCGGTGCTTTCTTTGCCGCGGTTCAGCCATGCAAAATAGGCGCTCGTGCCTTTTACAACACTGTCGTAGTGGCGCGCAGTTTCGCCACCCGCCCGTTCCACTTTGATAACCCGCGCGCCCGCGTCAGCAAGGCGCTGGGTGCAAATAGGGCCAGCAACAGCTTGTTCTAGCGCAATGACCAATAGGCCGTCCAATGGTAGCATAGAAGGAATTCCTTAATAAGAGCGGGCCATGCCCAAAACATGTTCACCAACATACCCGAGGATAAAGATGGTGGAAATAGCAGCCACTTGATTGAGTCGTGTTTGGCAAAATTTGTGTTCGCCAGAGTGTAACAAAATCCCTTTCCCTTTTTGCACGCAGCTTGCCGTGCATGTCAGCAGGTTTTATTTGACAGGTTTGGTTTCTGTAATTACGAATGTCCGGACAATATGTCTAGCCAAATCTTGGAGCTATTATGCGAACTATTGCCAAAAGCCGGTATCGCGCAGAAATTGGCCTTTATTATGAGGATTTCGTTAAGGGTGATGTGTATGAGCATCGCCCAGGTCGAACCATCACAGATGCGGACAATATTCAGTTCTCGTTACTGACGATGAATTTGCACCCCATGCACTGCGATGCAAATTTTGCCGCTACGAGCGAATTTGGCAAACCGTTGGTGAATAGCGGTCTGACGTTGGCTATTGTTTTGGGGATGACCGTACCTGAGGTTAGCGGTCAGGCTGTGGCTAATTTGGGGTGGAAGGACATTGACCTGACCGCCCCCGTTTTTCCTGGTGACACCATATATGCTGAATCTGAAATTCTGGAAAAGCGGGAATCAAAGTCGCGGCCCGGGCAGGGAATTGTGACCGTTCGCACGACTGGTACAAAACAGGATGGTACGGTGTTTATGACGTTTGTGCGTAGCGCATTGGTGCATTCGCGCGCTTCGGCTTTAGCGCAAGATCGAAACTATTGACGCTAATGCCGAAATTCTGACCCCGAGATGAAGAACCGGTAGGGATGTCGGGCGCATATCCCTGCTTTTTGAATAAGCCTGAAAGGATACGTAATGTCGATGGAAAATGGAAATGGGTCCACAGAGACCCTGATCGCCCCGCAGCTAGCGGATTTTGTGGCGAATCTTGGCCATGATGATATCCCCGAGGATATACGAACGCGTGCCACATATTTAATTCTCGATGCAGTTGGTATCGCGCTGGCGTCAACGCAGTATGACTTTGCACACCGAACCTTGACGGCTCTTTCAGGCTTTGGTTCGGGCGACAGTCATGTAATTGGCTTTGGCGCACGGTTGCCCTTGCGTGATGCGGTAATGTTGAATGCGTTATTGGTACACGGGCTCGATTACGATGACACACATGTGGCTGGCGTAATACATGCCACAGCCGCGGCCTTTCCTGCGGCGTTGGGGGTTGCAGCTGATCGCCGTTTACCCGGTCGGGATTTGTTAACCACCTATATTGCGGGGATGGAAGCCTCCACCCGTCTTGGCGCGGTAGCGAAAGGGGGCTTTCATCAGGTTGGGTTCCATCCTACTGGTATAGTCGGCGTGTTTGCATGTGCATTAATGGCTGGGCGGATGAATGGACTAACTTCGTCGCAAATGGCTATGGCACAAGGGATAGCGCTGTCCATGGCCTCGGGCAGCATGGAATTCTTGCAAGATGGCGCGTGGACCAAGCGGATGCACCCCGGTTGGGCCGGGGTCAGTGGAATCACCGCCGCAGCGCTTGCAAAGGCGGGCTTTACCGGGCCGAATGCTGTCTATGAAGGGCGCTTCGGGCTTTTCCCGCTGTACCTTGATAAAGAAGAGTTCGCGCAAGTGGATATGAGCCTTGCTACAGCAGGGTTGGGAGAGCAGTGGGAGATTACTAACGTTGCTATCAAACCTATTCCGGCGTGTCATTTCACCCACGCCAGTGCCGACGCGGCAAGCGCTTTGCGCAAAACGCATGGTTTAAAACCCGAAGATATCGAAAGCGTTCGCGCACGGGTGCCTGCCGGAGTAATGAAAACAGTATGTGAGCCGATCGAGCATAAGCAATCACCGCAAAACAGCTATGACGCACAATTCTCGGTCCCTTATGCGGTGGCCTTGGGTCTGCTTTATGGTCGGTTTGGCCTGTCTGATTTAACGCAAGAAGCGCTAAATGATCCCGCACTGCAAGATATGGCAAAAAAGGTTTCGTGCGAAGAATATCCCGATGCGCCATTCCCTAAATACTATTCGGGTGAGGTGATCGTGACACTGAAAGACGGGCGCGTTTTGAGCCACCGTGAAGAGATTAACCGTGGAAACCCCGACCGACCGCTTACTAACGAGGAGATCGCAGAAAAATTCTGGGAAACGGCAACCACAGCGGTTGCTGCGGATACTGCTACAAAAATTAAAAACGCGATTCTGGATATCGATAGTTTAGCCGATTCTCGTAGCCTGTCAGCCTTGTTGGCTGGAAATAATGAATAATCAATGGAAAAGACAATGAGCGACACAAACGAACAAGAAAGCATTATTCTGGATGCGTTAGAGCGGTTTTTGGTTACCGAGGTCGAGCCCTTTGTCCATGATCTGGAGGCTAAGGACGAATACCCCCACGCTATTGTCGAAAAGATGAAAGAGATGGGGCTTTTTGGCTGTATTATCAGCGAAGAATATGGGGGACTAGGGCTTTCAACTACGACTTATGCAAAAATCGTTGCGCGTATTACACATAGTTGGATGTCGCTGTCGGGAATTATGAATTCACATCTGATCATGGCGTCGGCCGTCCAGCGTCACGGCACTGATGCGCAAAAGGAAAAATACCTTCCAAGGTTTGCCACAGGCGAGCTGCGCGGCGGTGTCGGCCTGACTGAACCCGACTGCGGTACCGATTTACAAGCAATACGGACCACCGCCAAGCTTGAAGGGGGCCACTATGTGGTGAATGGCTCGAAAACCTGGATTACCAATTCTCTGCATGGAAATTGTCTGGCTCTACTCGTCAAAACCGACCCAAATGCAGATCCGCAACATCGTGGTATGAGCTTGTTTATTGCTGAAAAAGACGAAGGATTTATCGTTACCCGCAAGCTGGAAAAACTTGGTTATCGTGGCATAGATACTTGCGAGTTGTTGTTTCAGGATTACAAAGTTTCAGCAGACTGCCTGGTTGGTGGGGTCGAGGGGCGAGGACTGCAACAAATTCTTTCGGGCCTTGAGCTTGGTCGGATCAATGTTGCTGCACGTGGTGTTGGCGTTGCAAAAGCGGCACTGGATTTGGCTGTAGCGTATTCACAGGTTCGCAAGACTTTTGGGAAGCCTATTTGTGACCATCAAGCTGTGCAGCTGATGTTGGCCGAGATGGCGGTCCGCGCTGAATCCGGCCGGTTGCTAACCGAGGCGGCGGCTGCCGCTTATGATCGAGGTGAGCGGTGCGATATGGAGGCCGGTATGGCTAAATATGCCTCTACCGAAGCTGCAGCGAGCAACGCAATTGACTGTATGCGTGTTCATGGTGCTTATGGGTATTCTAAAGAGTATGATGTCGAGCGTCTGTACCGTGATGCCCCATTGCTAATTATCGGTGAAGGTACGAATGAATTGCAGCGTATTATTATCGCCAAGCAATTGGTTGAAAGGAATCCTGCATGAGCTTGCCTCGCTATGGCTTGCGAAATTCGCCATCCCGAGTTTGGGGGAATCTGTCTTTTGTTTAAGTAATCCAATTCGGGCCTGATTTTAGGGAAAACAGAAAGTGGAAGCGTTTAATGGGTAGAACAGGTAACACGCCACCTCGTATTGCAAGCAGCCCGCGATATGCAGTGGTGGCACAGGCCCTGATAGATGAAATTCTATCGGGGCGTTACCCGATTGACACCAACTTGCCGACTGAACATGCGTTGTGCAGACAGTTTAACATCAGTCGCCATACTGCGCGCGAAGCACTGCGACAGTTGCAGGATTTAGGGATGGTCTCGCGCCGTGCCGGCGTCGGCACTATAGTCAAGTCAAACCGCATCGCGCAGCGATATATGCAGGTCGGCGACACGGTTAGTGACCTTTATCAATACGCACAGGACATAATTCTGCGTGTAAAAGAAACGAGGGACATTGAAGCGAGTGCCTCTACCGCCGAACTATTGGGATGTCCGCAAGGGCAGTCATGGTTGATGTTGCATGGATTGCGTGTGCGGGGGGAGGACTCTTTGCCAATATCGTTGACTGACGTCTACATCGCGCGCACCTATCGTGGAATTTTGGCGGATTACGAAGATAGTAACATGCCGATCTATTCGCTCATTCAGAAACGTCATGGCGTTGACCCTGCCGAGGTTCGCCAACAGATCACAGCAACTATTCTGGAAAAGGACGAGGCTGAAAAGTTGCACAGTACTGCGGGCTCGCCGGCCCTGAAAATCACGCGCCATTACTTTTCCGGGACGGGTGAGTTGTACGAGGTTGCTATCAACCTCTATCCTGCTGAACGGTTCACCTATTCAAACACCTTGCGTATCGAAAACGGTAGCACGGCACCATAAAGGAAATGGCGGTGAATTCATTCACATCACGAATGCATGTGTTTGATATGTGCAAAATCTAGAATTATTAACCCCGCAGTTTGGCATTGGTGAAATCACGCGTGCTATGAAACTGAAAATGGTCGCGTAATTCTATCAGCGGACCACATCAAAAATGGGGGGCTTGTTCGAAGATCAGTCTTGCAGGCAGGCCAGACTCTGGGCCGGAATGTCGTTCAGGCAAACACCAGTAGCAGAACGGAAAGAACAGCGGCAAGACTCAGGCTATATGCGAGGTTCCATTTTAACCCTATCCGGGCCGGATCGCACATGATGGCCTGCCCGGTAACGCGCACTGGTGTCGCGAAAGGGGCAATATTGATTGAAACCGACCATGCGGCGACAGCCATCATAGCAATGGCCAGTGGTGCGATTTCCAGCCCGGGCAGTCTGGGCAGGATTTCGATAATCACCAGCACGGATATAAGTGGACTGACCCCAATGATCGCAAACAAGACGATTATCCACAAGCTGGAGGTCAGCACTTGCCCGCTTGACATGCTGGTATGCGCGATCAAATCGCCAAGCCGTTCCACATCAAGCAGCGGCACAAGCAATATGCCCAAGGATGCAGAGCCCGCAAAAATTGAAAGTTCCGTTCGCATCTGTGGCATAGCGGGCAGGATGTTGGTTCTTAGGTGTTGCCACATCGCCCTCAAGCGCAACCAAAGGCCGTCGCCTTGCTGCTGGATCGTGATCCATCCCACCGACATGAACGGTAAGGACAGAAGCAGCGCCTTGAGCAGGGTGACGCCCAAGACCAGTGACAGAGCCCAGCCAATGACCGGAAGCAGGATGACCAGAAGCACCAGCGGTAGCAGCCCGGACAGCGGCGCACCACCCGTAGCGGGGGCTTGTCCTTTGCGAGACGGGTCAAAACGGTCCATCAACCAACCGATACCCAGATAGACTATCGCCAATGTTGCGCCGTAGGGGAAAACCTGCGCCCATGACACGTTGGGTAGCGACGACAGCACAACCGCCATAGTTATAGTGATAGGTGACCACATGGGAATGGTGCCAAAGCTGCGTAACAAGGCCAGTGTCATGCGGCGCAAACGGATATCTCTGGCTTTTACGTTGCTACTGTTTTCAACGCCTTGCCGGATCATCGTTCCCAGCAATGTCAAAGCGCCCAAGCTCATCAATAGGCCGAAAACTATACCCCCGAATGTCAGGGCCAAATAACGGCGCCCTGGTGGCTGGTTGACCAGAACCTCACCGGAACGGCGCACCAATGCTGACGTGGCCGAGGCGCTTTGCAGAAAGAATAACGAAATCAGAAAAAGCGATAGAAATGCCGCGCGCTCGATGACCTTTTCCAGAAGTTCCCTGTCAAGCGAGCCGTGGAAATAATGTATCCCGACCAAAATCAGGCTGACCACGAGCAATATCACCCCGAACGGCGAAATTTTGCGCAGTTCAATTGCAAAAAAGACCAGAAGTGCCACGCCTGCGATGATAGCTGCGGCGCTACCGCCCCCAAGAGTCGACCAAGCCGTCGCGCCCCAAACCAAAAAGAGCAAAATAGGAGATGGTGTCATTGTACTCGTCTCATTATGTTAGCCCCTGCGTGGACATCGCCCGAATGCCATCATCCGCGCGATCAGGGCCAGATTTGCGAAACTCAATTGCCTGCGATTGACGGAAACCGCGCAGAAAGCTCCCGTTCTTGCGGGCTCGCTTTGATTGCGTCGATTGTGACATGGAATTCCTTTTTTCGGCTTGCGCCCGATCACTTCGACCAGTCGAGAATCATATGGGTCTGTGTTGTGACAGCAGCAATTTTTCCGTCGCCGCGTGTCATGGTGATTTGGAGAACGATCAAGGTACGACCAAGATGCAGCGGCTCGCAACGCGCGGTCACCGTGTCTCCGACGCTCACGCTGCACAGGAAGTTCGTCTTGCTCTCGATTGTGGTGTTGGTTTTATCCGCTGGAATGTTGATGAAGGCAGAGGTCCCTGCCGCATTATCGGCCAGCGTCATAATCGCCCCGCCATGCAGCGCACCATTACGGTTGGTCAGGGAATCGGTCACTTTCATGCTGCAAACAACGCAATCGGGGGCGACGGACACGATATCGATTCCTGTCAGCTTGGCATAGTTCGACCGCGACGGCATCTGGTCCAGCCTTCGCGTAGCATCGTTCGTTTTTGTCATGTTGTCCGCTCGGCCATAGTAGTGCATCGCTGGGTTGTATGCGTTTAACACAGCATTATCTATATTGAAACCCATTCACAATAGTGTACCAGCATGGAAGAGGGGCACTGTTAAAAACAGTTCCGATGGCGCTCGGACCACCGCATGACGGCGGGGTGAACGCCGAGCCAGAACATTCGCAATGTCCCGAGGCATGGTGCGCCCATATTCTCAGCCTTAAGGTGGTGTTTCCAGCAATTCGGGCGATGCCGCAGTCTTACTAGGTCACGCGGATCGTCGCGATCAGGTTGACGGTGCAGATAGCCCTTACATGGACCGCGTTTTAACCCATTTCACCAGTTCGCTTGACCGCATAACCCCTGCGTGACGGGCGATTTCTTTGCCATTTTTAAACATCAGAAGTGCTGGAATGCCACGGATGTTGTACCGTTGGCTGGCGTTTGGGTGTTTGTCGGTGTTGATCTTGGCAAACCGAGCGACGGTTTTTAGGTCTTTCGCGGCCTTGTCAAATTCGGGTGCCATTTGACGACAAGGGGCGCACCATGGGGCCCACATGTCGACGACCACAGGCAATTCGTCATTGGCGGCGCATTTCAGCACGGTTGCCAGATCGGTGTCGTGGACTTGCCCTGCCGCCAACGGTTTGCCGCATTTGCCGCATTTTGGACCCGCGCCGAGCTTATCCTCGGGGATCTTGTTAACGGTTTTGCAAGACATACAGGTCAGATTTTTGGTGTAAGCCATTGGATACTCCATAAATTCGGGTTATTGAATATAAAGGTGCCCGAAGGGGCGTTATCAAGAGGATAGACTATTTATTCGTTTCGGCAAAGCTGGCGTGGAATTGTTTTGGCAGGAATACCGTATCGCCTGCGATCATGGCGGCGAGGGTTTCGCCGCATTTGTGGGCGATTCCGAAGCCGATTTTGAAGCCGCCT